>CAVDWX010000079.1:0-3921 GCA_963612735.1 Gemmiger formicilis
ATAGATAATAAAATAAATAAGAAAAACTAGAAGCGACAATTATATCTATTTCGACGATTGAAAGAAGAATTAGTTTTAATTTTTTATTTAATTCTAATTCGCTAATAAATAAATCAATGAGTAATACCACATCAATAATAAAACATAATATCGCGTTAATTAATAAGGTGATACCCACTCCTAAATTATTATCTAAAAATAGATTTGGCACCAATAAGAGGAATAAAGCTGTAAACAAAGTTGAAAAGAAAATAAAGATAAAATATAAATAGTCTTTACGATGTAAATTTCTAATTTTATCTAAGCTTTCTATTTTCTTTTTTTGATTCTTATTAGTATTAGGAAGAGTGACTTTTTCTTTCTTATTTTTTTCTAATAAGATGAGAGTAATTAAATCTAAATCATTAGTTTTATTCATGATTTCGCTTTTATGTTCTTTATTGATTTCATCATTCATATCAATAAGACATAAATATGAATCATTAAATAAATCATAAATGTCTTTGATATCGCTTTTATTTTCTGATTTTAATAATTTTAATTTTTCTTTATATTCATTAACTTTTATATCATCTAATTTAAAAAGAAAATAAAGATGATAATTCTTATTTTTAATCTCATATAAAGCTACATCCGTAGTATTGATATCGCTATAAGAATAAGGTTTATCATCTAAATAAATATCACCCTTATACCAATCTCCACTTAATTTAAGAATATCCATTACATCGTGATAGGAATAAGAAAGGATGTTATTACCCTTAAAAAACGATAAAGATAAAAAAGTTATCTTATTATCGTCGTTAACATATTCAATATGAGGAATCGATATTTTCAAAATAGTTGCTCCAGCTACTATTCTATAAGAATAATAACGGATTATCTACCTTTAACCGCTCCAAAGATTTTTAAAACGGTATAAATAAATATTTTTACATCAAATATAAATGACATTTTAACTACATATATATGATCCCATTTAGCTTTTTCAATAGGATCGTGTTCTCTTGACATTCTAGTTTGAGCATATCCACTTAGACCCGGTCTAACATCAAAAGCATTAGGAGTATATGATTCTCTAAATTTCACCAATTCTTCTTCGTTGTGAGCAGAACCAGGACGAGGACCTATAAAAGCCATCTGACCAAAAAAAATGTTGATTAATTGAGGAGTCTCATCAATAGAACTTTTTCTTAAAAATTTTCCGAATTTAGTTTCCATATTAGCTTGCGTAGTAGTATTCATATCAGAAGGTGCAAGATTAGGATTAGCGTCAACTCTCATGCTTCTAAATTTAATCATTTTGAAGACTTTTTTATGTTTACCGTATCGTTCATGTAAGAAAAATGGATGACCATGAGTAACAATAGAATTAATAATAATTACCCACCAAAGCAAGACGAAACATAATATAATGCCCACTAGGGAACCACATATGCCAATTAAGCGTTTGAAAGGGAGATATATCTTTTGACTTGTTTTCATTTTAAAAGCAATGCAAGTATTCTACGAAAATATAATAATTGTGTCAAATTTTATAGGGTTACTTTATTCTAGCCAAGTCACTTTTTTGACAATTTTAGCGTAGCTTTGAATGATTCTAACCACTCTAATTGAAGTATTTTCAACTTCATAAAATGGTGTTGGAATCATGCTTTCTTTATTTTTAGCCATAGCAATAGCTAATGCAGTGGCTTCTAAAACATCTTTTTGTTTTATCCCACCTAGAACAATTGTTCCAGCATCTAATCCTTCAGGTCTTTCAGTGGAAGTTCTAATTAGCACTGCCGGGAAGTTCATGATTGAAGATTCTTCAGTAAGAGTTCCACTATCGGAAAGAACACATAATGCATTTTGTTCTAATTTAACATATTCAAAGAAGCCAAAAGGTTTCATCGATTTAACAAGAGGGTGGAAGATAAAATTTCTTTTTTCAATCCATTTCTTGCTGCGTGGATGAGTGCTATATATGACTGGTACTTGATAAGTTTCAGCTATGGTATTAATACTATTCATTAATTCAAAGAAGTTCTCTTCGATATCGACATTTTCTTCTCGATGTGCTGATACCAAAATATAACCATTCTTTTTTAACCCTAAATCTTCTAAGACATGTGAATTATTAATTTTATCAATATGTTTTATTAGGACTTCTTTCATCGGTGAGCCGGTCACAAAGATAGTTTTACCGTCTACTCCTTCAGAAAGAAGATATCTTCGAGCGTTTTCAGTATAAGGCATATTGATATCACTAATGCGATCGACAATGCTTCGATTAGTCATTTCCGCGACATTCCAATCCCAACATCTATTACCCGCTTCCATATGAAAGATCGGACATTTTAATCTCTTTGCACTTATCGCTGAAAGAGCACTATTAGTGTCACCTAAGATTAAAACTGCGTCTGGATTTTCCTTTTTAATCAATTCATATGACTTAGCAATGACATTGCCCATTGTTTCCCCTAAGTCTTTACCAGCGCAGTCTAGATAATAATCAGGATTTCTTAAACCCAATTCTTCAAAGAAGATTTGATTTAATTCATAATCATAATTTTGGCCAGTATGAACTAAGATATGATCAAAATATTTATCACAAGCTTTAATGGTTTCCGCAAGTCGAATAATCTCAGGTCGCGTTCCTAAGATGGTCATTAATTTAAGTTTAGTCATATTTTGTGCCTTTCTTTCTCTTCTTTTTCTCTATCTAACATAAATAAATGTGCAATATTATGATAATTAATTGCTAATTCTTTATCAAATTTACCGTAAGGGAAAAGCATGGGATATTCTTTATGGAGCCTTCCTAATACAATACAAGGTGCAATATCTATTTTATAAGCAAAATCTTTGATAATATCAACATTAATATATTTATTTTCATTTATAAATTCATCCCATTTCTTTCTAGGGATTAAAATATCTGCGCTCTCAATATCAGCTTCTTTATCTTCTTTATCTTCATATGAAATTAGCGCATTTCTTTTATGTGCTTTTAGTAAATGATTAATTTCATGAAATAAAGTAAACCAAAAAACATCTGCTTTTTCGCCTTTATTTGATATCGCAATCATCACTTTCTCATTGCTAAGCCATTTAGTCACGCCATATAAATTAGAACCAGAAAGGTACGGTATATAAACGAAAGAAACTCCAGCTTTATATAAGATATCTTTAAGCAACGGAATAAATACTTCTGGCTCTTTAGTCGTTAACGATCTTAACTTCGGAATTGAAGCTAATAATTTAGTTTTATTATATGGTTCAATATCTAATTTACGGCATTCTGTTAAAGCTAGAGCAATCCAAAGATTTTGGACAAATAAATTTCTCGTTTTTTTATTTTTTTCTTCTTTTAAAGAAACAAAAGACAAAGGCGTATTTAAAGCGGAAAGCTTATTAATTCCAATGAGCTGTCTCACATTCATAACATAATCATCATGGTTATTGCTATTTTCGATATTAAAGTAGTCATGCATGTATTTCTTACTATTTTTAATTAAGTCATAGTCTTCAATAAGAGAGTTATGTATTTCTTGTTCTTTGATATATTCTTCATAACTATTTTGCATATTCATCCACGCTTCAACAGATGAATCGAAATAAGAAGCTAGTTTACGGGCAACATCTAGAGTAATCCCACTTTTTTCATTTAAAATATCAGATAACGTTCTTTCAGATATCCCCGTTCTAATGGAAAACTCTTTAGCGTTCATGTTTAAAAATTCTAAATTTTCTTTTAAATAGCTTCCCGGATGAAAACGTTTAATATTCAACATAATGTTCACTAAGCTCCTTTATCCTGATTTTTTTAATGCTTTTTAAGAATATAATTTCTTTATCATCAGGTATGACTACTTCACCAAATTCATTGAGAAGTTGAATGATTAATCTATATTTGCTCTTCTTTTTGTCTAAAGT
>CAVDWX010000079.1:3931-11901 GCA_963612735.1 Gemmiger formicilis
TAAAGTAATCGAATAGTAATTAATCATATTCCCTTTTAAATGCTTTAAATAAAAGTAAGGGAACATATTAGCGAAGTCATACATATTTAAACAATATTCTATTGCCGCGAAAAATTTAATCATGCCATCAGCGATATGCGTTCAAAAATGTTTCTTTAAATATTTGATATCCGTATATTTAATTTCTAGTCTAGATGGAACAAATTCGTAATTCATAATCAATTCTTAGGCAATTTCATATTATCATATACGTAATTTGAATTAAAGACTTTATTTACTTTTTATAACCTCTTCATAGTAGGTATCAGGATTAGATTTATCAAAAGGTTCATTAGCCCACATAATGGTAATAGAATCAGTATCACCAATGTTAGTAATCGAATGAGTGTAGCCAATTGGGATATCGATAACTTGTAACTTGTCACCACCGACAATATATTCAATAACCTTATCAGTATTCACTTTTCTAAATTTGATAGAGCAGGTACCTGAAATCACTAAAAACTTTTCATTCTTAGTGTTGTGATAATGATTACCTTTAATTATCCCTCTTTTACCAACATTGACACTGACTTGTCCATATCCATTAGTTTTAATAAATTCGGTAAAACTACCTCTATCATCGCTATGCATATCTAGATCATAAATAAAATTAGATTCATCTAGATAAGATAAATAAGTTGAATATAATTTCTTAACAAATTCATCATTTTGATAAGGAACATATAAATCATGTCTAGATTCCTTAAATGAATATAATAAGTCAGTAATTTCCCCTAATGATTTATCATAAATTGGAGTTACCACATTATAAGTTGTTTTAGAAGGAATAATCTTACCTTCAATAACATTTAAAAATGTCTTACATATATCATCGATATAGACAAGATGAACAATATTGTCTTTATTAGAAATAATGATATCTAAATCATGAGATATGTTATAACAAAAGGTAGCAACAGCGCTATTATAGTTAGGTTTACACCACTTCCCAAAGACATTTGATAAACGATATATATAAGTAGTTAATCCACTTTCTAATAAGTAGTCTTCCGCTAGTTTCTTACTTCTTCCATAATCATTATCTAAACTAGCTTGAATAGAAGAAGCAAAGATGATTGGAATATCTTTTTTATTTTCTTTAATTAAGTCCACTAATTTCTTAGTTAAGTTAGTATTTCCATCATAAAATTCTTCTTTTGTTAAGGGGCGATTTATACCAGCGAGATGGATGATAAAATCCGCTTCATTAATAAAAGAGGCTAAATTTGAGGCGTTATCTTTATCGAGGTATAAAACATCGTAATTCCCCTTAATAAGCCATAGGGCCATATTAGAGCCAATAAAACCATTACTTCCCGTTAATAATACTTTCATATTCTTATTCATGTTGTTTAACGCTTCCACCAAAGAGTTCTAATTTCTTTAAGAGCTCTTTCATCTCTTTAACAGTCAGTCTAGCGGTATTATGAGAAGTATATGATTCGCTGAAGTTTAGTTTCTTATTTCCACTACTGAAATATTTATCATAATTTAAATCTCTATTATCTGCATGGATTCTAAAGAAGTTACCTAAGTCTTCCGCTCTTACCATCTCTTCTTGAGTGACTAAAGTTTCATATAACTTTTCACCATGTCTAGTTCCGATATATTCAATCCCAGTTTTACTATTAGTTAATTCAATAATGGCTTTAGCTAATGTATCAATCGTGGCTGCTGGTGCTTTTTGAACGAATAAATCTCCTTGTTCACCATGTTCAAAAGCATATAAAACTAAATCAACAGCGTCATCTAATGTCATCATGAATCTCGTCATATCTGGATTAGTAATCGTGATTGGTTTACCTGATTTAATTTGATTTAAGAACAAGGGTATCACACTACCTCTAGAGGCCATTACATTCCCGTATCTAGTGAGACATAAAATGGTATCACCTGATAAAAGTTGTCTACTTCTAGCGATGACATTCTTTTCCATCAAGGCTTTAGATATCCCCATTGCGTTAATTGGATAAGCTGCTTTATCAGTGGATAAGAATATCGCTTTCTTGACCTTATTTTCAATACAAGCTGTAATGACATTATCGCTACCTATCACATTAGTTCTTACTGCTTCCATTGGATAAAATTCACAAGAAGGAACTTGCTTAAGCGCTGCGGCACTAAAAACATAATCCACTCCTCTAAAAGCATCCTTAATGGAATCATAATTCCTGACATCACCAATATAAAATTTAAGTTTAGTGTTGTTATATGCCTTACGCATATCATCTTGTTTCTTTTCATCTCGAGATAAAATACGAATTTCTTTTACATTAGTATTTAAAAAGCGATCCACCACAGCGTGACCAAATGAACCAGTCCCACCAGTAATTAAAACAATCTTATCATCTAAAATAGAAGTATCATGAGCGATATATTCCATTAATTTCTCTTTGATTCTTTCTAATTTTAATTGATCAGCTTTGCTTTCATCATTCTCATATGAAACAAACGTCCTACGTGATACTCCCACGACCAAAGAAGCTTGTTCTTGAGTTAAATTACATCTAGTTCTAATATCTTTAAGTGTCATATTTGCACCTCTTTTTCGTATTATTTTAATATATCGGCATAATAAAAACAATATGAATGTAATTTTTGCACCTTTGATGTTATTGAAAACATTATCTATTCAATAAAATCATTCTTAATTTATAAGCGAAATGCGCAAAAAGAGAAATAAAACAAGATTTTAGTTTAATATAAAAAGAATATTTTTTGTTCGATTTTAAAAATTGTTCTAAATCGTAATAAATTTTAGAATATATCGGATATCTACCTTTCTTTTCAGAAGCAAAATAAAGATATTTTTTAACAAATATATAATTTTTAGACTCATTAATATCCACCATTAAAAGTTGATGAAAATTATATATATCTTTATCAAAAAGAGAGGCACTAGTAACAGTTACTCTTTGATTATGAACGCGCATCAAATAATAAGCATCCTTAACATGTTTGAACTTATAACCATATTTTAAAAACGTGTAAAACATTTCGACATCTTGGGTATAACGCGCTAATTCGTTAAAAGGATGCTCAATTAAGAATAAACGAGGTAATAAAGAGGAAGCAAAGCATAAATCATAAGGGAAAAAGGAGTTGGCTGAATCAAAATCACTTTTCCTATTTTTAACGAATAAGCGATGTTTTTCTCTTTTGCCATCTTTATCAATCATCAATACATCTGTATAAGGAATAGTCATTTCGTCACCTTTTAACAAACATTTGACTTGATGTTCTATTTTTTTAAAAGAAAACAAATCGTCATGAGAAAGCCAAGCAATATATTCCCCTTCAGCGTGTATAATTCCAAAGTTAAGAGCGCTAGATACTCCACCATTCTCTTTTTCTAAATATTTAATTTTTCCTAAATCTAAATATGGCTTAATAGCGATAAATGTCGCTCCCTCATCTTTGGAGCCATCATTAACGACAATTATCTCGATGTTTTGATATGTTTGTTTTAAAGCACTTTCAATCGCATCTATAACATAATTTGACCCATTATAAATAGGAATAATGATACTAATTAAAGGATTATGAACCATTTTATTCTCCTAATATTTCTTTATACAATTTATGATACTCACTGACATAATTTTTAATATTATGTTTTTGTCCTATTTCTTTAACTATCGTTCGATTAATGGCATCAATATTTTGTATTTTAAGATAAACTTCATCGACATCACCTTCGTTAACAACAAAACCAGTAATCTCATCATCAACTATTTCAGGACATCCTCCAACATTATAAGTAATAATAGGGGTACCTGAAGCTAAAGATTCTAATAATACAGTTGGATAATTATCCTGATGTGATAAAAGCAAAAAAACATAGGCTATTTGATATAATTTTGCTAATAATTTTTTATCTTTAGTGGGATTGATACGAACAATACCAGGATCGCTAATATTTTCTTTAAAAGCTCCGACAATAACAATTTGATAAATATTATGATCAATTAACTTATTTAATTTATTAATATCGCTCAAACCTTTTTTATCAGTGAACGGAGAAGCAATAGATAAAATAATTTTTTTAGAAATATCGATTTCACAAGGAATAACAACATCATTATTATTTGCATACAAGGAAGTATCAATTCCATTATTGATAACAATAATCTTCTCATCCAAAAGAAATGACTCTTTAGCAAGATTTTTCAGCCACTTTGAAGGAGTAACAAATGTAATATTATGATTGGTAAATAATTGTTTTTTAAGAAGCCACTGCTTATGAGATAAATCAAAAAGACGAGAACGAGGATATTCTTTTTTATAAGGACATTTTAAGCAACCGGTTTGCCATCTAAAGCAACTAACATTATCAAAATAGCCACATCTTCCAGTAAATGTCCAGCAATCATGCATAGTAATAACAATAGGGATGTTATTTTTAAAAAGAAAATCTAGAAGCATTCTTATATTTAGATAATAGCCATGAGCGTTATGAATATGGACTAAATCAGGTTTAATTTGTTCAATATAATTAATTAAATTTCGTGTATTAGCGGAATAAGTAAATCCATCAATACCAAATAGTTGCGCTTTAATCTTATTTAATTCTCTAAAAAATTTGTTTTTAATAATTTTAAATTCGGTATCAAGATTAGTATCGCCACTAGCGATATAAAATTCATAAAAGGAATTTAATTCCCGAGCAATATTAGACATAATAGTGCCGGTTGAATAAAAGGAGGTCGAATTAATTTCTAATATCTTTTTCATTATTATTTATCGTTAAAATCGAATGAAAATTTATTTTTAAGGGAAAAAATAAGATATAAAACCAATAAAATTAAATAAATACTAAATGTAACAATAAAACCAACAACCGAGAATAAAGGTAAACTCGATAAATATAAATGTTTATTTAGTAAAGAGCAAAATAAAATAGAAGAAGAAAAACACAAACTAAAAATAAGAGGGAATAATTTATTTTGTTTTAAAAATGAACATTTAGTGAAAAATAAATATAAACCAAGTCCAATAAGCAATAGAAGAGAAAATACGATAAGAAGTGAACCAACAACAATAGAGATAACATTTTTATTAGCTAAATTATTTAATGCTTTAGTTAAAATAAGGTTCTTTTCTAAAGTGTGATTATTGATAACGTTAAATTCAACAGTGTGAGAATAACGATATTTTAATTTATAGATAGAACGCGAAAAATAATATGTATTTGAATACAAATCATTTTCAATAATAATATGTATTCTAATATTATCAAGAGCGCATCTATGTCCAAGAGTGTATCGCCCCACTACTAAATCTTCTCCATAGATTTCATTCATCCAAGGATATTTGTAGTCATCAATAATATTAGTAATCTTAAATTGCATTTTAGACTTAATATTATCTTTACTAATTGTAGAAACAATCTCTTTATTTAATAAAGTTTGATAATCATCAATGGATGGATTTTCATTATTTAATAATTTTTGTGCAACGCTTTTGCTTATAAAAATATCGTTAATGTTTTCATCTGATTGATAATAATCATGATCAAACATTAATGAAATAAAATGTTCAAATCTATCTTCAGTATCGCCGATATGTTCTTTAAGAAATAAAAAGGGAGTAGCTAAATTAATATCATCAATAACAAATGGAGTGATGTTTTCATCTTGCATAGAGCAAAGAAATGTTTGCTGATTATAAGCAAAATTATTTATAAAATAATTGCCGATTGAATTATATCCAGAGTTATTATAATTAGGATAGCTCTCAGTTCTCGAAGTCAAAACTATATGATTTAAATTATTTTTATACATATATCTAGAAGCCACTAATGCATCTTTATACGAACTATTAGAACTAGTAAAAGAAAAACCGATTATAGATAACGTAGTGGATAGAAAATAAATAAAATAAATAATAACCTTAAAAAAACGTTTCATATGGAACAAAAGAATGATAAAAGCCAGAACGAATTAAAGTAACAGCAAAATAAGCCATTGCTAACAAAGCAATAAGAATGAAACAAGTTGTTCTAGTTATCTTCTCCTTTCTATTTTGAACTGTATCGACAATAACAATAGCAAGTGAAGGAACAAAAAAGACAAAGATACGAGTGAAAACCGTTGAAACTAAAGCAAATGACATCGTAATACCGGCAAATAAAGATAAAAGGGTGAACGTTTTAAAATAAACATCATCTTTCTCGTTTTCAGATTTTCTCAAATAAAAAATAACCTTACCTTTAAAAGAAAGGGAACTATTATTTTCATTAACTGCCGCTGATGATTGATTAAATATCTTTGAATAATTAAAGAAATAACCATAAAGAAAAACAGCAAATGACATAATTGAAGTAGAAGGAAAAATGTTATTTTCAAATGGAGCGTATTTAGTATTAACAATATCGGCGATTAAATAATAAAGAGGACGAGAACAAACTAAAAATGAAACAAAAACACCTATGCAAAGATAGATATTGATATTAAATTTTTTAGCAAAAACGCAAATAAGAGGAATAATTAAACAAACCAGCGTTGAAACATGAAATAAAATCCCGAGAACAGCAAAAACAAAAAATGACAATGTGTTAAGCAGTGGCGTTTTAATAATTTTATAAAATGACATCCCAAGAGCCACTAACGAGACAGCAAGCATTTGTCGATATGCAGTTAAAGCAAATTGAAGAGAAAAAGTAGCGATGACTGATAAAGACATGGCAGGGTTATCGCTATGCGTATAAGAAAAGAAAGCTAATGAACTCCAAATTAAAATATATACAAAGAAGTTATAAATCGTAAAAGAATTAGTAAATAAAGAAATAATTTTAGTGTAGAAGCAAAATCCAGGTTCAATAGACGATTTAAAAATATAGGAAAAATCATTCTTTTTAATGTTTAAAAATATAGAATGATAATTAGAAGTATCCATCCCTACATGATCACTTTTTAAAGAGCAAAATATAACAAGAGTTAAAAAAGAAATAAGAAGTGGTAAAAAGGTAGTTAAAAATTTCTTTTGACAAAACGTCGTAAGAAGAATTGATATGAGAAATAAGAATCCAATAATAAGCAAATAAACTATCATTTTTTTATATTACCACAGGAAAGAGAAAAATAAATTAGTGTATTATCATGATTTCAATGAATTAATAATAGTCTCATAAACAATGTCATTTATTATATTGGAATCATATTGTTCCACACAAATCTTCCGTGCATTTTTTGAAAATTCTTCTAATTTAGCGTCATCATCAATATATTTAATGATAGTATCAGCAAATAACTGAAGGTTTCTTTTTTCCACTAAAACACCACTTATACCGTCCTTAACTGCAGCGTTATTTCCGACTGTGTCAGTGGCAATAACTGGTAAGCCTATTGCCATTGCTTCTAAAATAGTGCGGGGGAAACCTTCACGATAAAACGAAGTTGATACATAAATTTTAGAATTATAGTAAAGAGGAATGACATCATTAGATGAGCCGCCATATATAATATCTTGTCGATCGATATATTTTTGAATATCGTTTCTTTTAACGTTGACTTCAGGACCATACAAATAAAAACAAATATCTGGTCTAGTTGTTCTAACAATATGAGCTATTTTACAATAATCTAATATCCCCTTGTTAACTAATAATCTTGATAGCATCAAAACATTATTCTTTTGACATTTAATCTGGTTTGGAACATATCGATTAGTATCTATTCCGATGCCATTGATGATTAATGCTTTATCAGCTTTTATAATTTTTCTTCTTAAAAATTCATCCTTATCATCTTTATTTAAAAAGAATGCTTTATTTAAATATTTAGAAGCGTGTTTATATAAAACAATAACAATTCTTCTTAAAATTCTACCTAAAAAATTATGTGGTTGGAAAGGGTCACCCAAGCCTTCAATCATTGAATAAATGTTATTAACTCGTGCCCTTTTAGCGGATAATACCCCAATAATAT
>CAVDWX010000080.1:0-3927 GCA_963612735.1 Gemmiger formicilis
GTATAAAATGAGACCACTAACAAGTAGGATTTCCCTACAAAATAAAAACGCTACCTGAATAATGGGGAGACGTCCCCACCCCACGCAAAATATTGTGATTATTACATTATTTTGTTTCTTACAAAAAGTCATCGAAAGGTGGCTTTTTCATTGGTTCTAACAAAATTCATGAACATTCTTTTAACCAACTTGTTTTGTTAGCTATCAATTTTTATGGAGTCGAAAATCGAGAATTTTCAATTTTTAAATTGCGATCCCAAGGAAACCTCATGAAATTTAGGAGATCCATAAGAAGAATCAATTCTTAAAAGAAAAAATGATACCTGAATGTATCATTTAGTGGTGGGCCTAATTGGACTTGAACCAGCGACCTCGCCCTTATCAGGGGCGCGCTCTAACCAACTGAGCTATAGGCCCTTTTTGCTTGCACGCTCAAATAATATACAATAAGCAAAATTAAAAAGCAATGAGAAATCTTAAAACAAAAGGAAGGCGATTAACCTTCCTATTACGATTATTACTTATATGATAAGAATAAGTATTAACGTTTAGAGAATTGTGGAGCTTTACGAGCGGCTTTAAGACCGTATTTCTTTCTCTCTTTTCTTCTTGGATCGCGAGAAATCATTCCAGCGACTTTGAGAGCCTTACGATCGCATCCAGCTTCGAGCAAGGCGCGGGTAATACCTAATCTAATCGCACCTGATTGACCAGTGAATCCACCACCACGAACTTCTGCATTAACATCGTATTTTGTTTCTGTACCAGTAATGACAAGGGGTTGTCTTAAATCCATGACTAAAGTTGAATAAGGCATGTATTCATCGACACTACGACCATTGACGGTAATAACGCCTGTACCAGGAGTAACATAAACACGAGCAATAGAAGATTTTCTTCTACCTGTCCCGTAAAAACGAGCGACATCTTTTTTTGCCATCTTAATTTACCTCCTAGAATTTGAGCTCAAGAACTTCTGGTTTTTGAGCATCATGCTTGTGATTAGGACCGGCATAGACAAATAACTTCTTTTCAATTTGACGACCTAAGCGTCCTTTTGGAACCATACCATGAACACTTCTTTCAATCATTTCGCAAGGATATTTATCAATCATCACTTCTGCGGTTCTAACACGAAGACCACCTGCGAATCCACTTGCATTGTAGTACTTCTTATTGTGTAATTTGTTTCCTGAAAGAGCTACCTTTTCAGCGTTGATGACGATGACGTAATCACCGCAGTCGACATTAGGGGTATAAATTGGCTTATTTTTACCTGTTAATATCATAGCAATTTGGGAGACTAATCTACCTAATGGCTTACCTGTGGCATCAACCACGTACCATTTTCTTTGGATTTCGTTTGCTTTTGCAATAGTAGTTTGACGTTGCATTTGAACTAATCCTCCTTTACCAAACTAACTGTTTCCTTACCGGGGACTTCATTATTTTGGCTTTTGTGCCGTTTCAATCATACGTATGTAAGAGAAAATAGTCAATAACGACTTTAAAATTTATTATTTTAATTTTAGATGAAACTAAACAATAAGATTAAAAAACAAACCTCAAATAATGAGTGGTTGAACCGCTCAAAGAATCTTCATCAACTGGGCAAATTATAACTTTGTAATTAGTTAAATATTGATCAGGTTTTATGATAAAAGAGGTTAATGAATAATTCTCTTCTAAAGAGGTAAAAGTATAAAGTGTATCACCTTTAAGATTAATAATTTTATATGAATATAATTTTGTTTCATTATCATAACCCGCTAAAACGCAATATAAATTACCAGTAGAAGCAACACTCAACGCATTTTTATCACATAATCTAGTCGCAAATCCAGATGAATTAATCACATAATATGATGATTTATCACTAGCGTAAGGTGAGGCGATTACATATCCCGATTGATTGAGATTGATAAGATCCACAACATCGACGAACTCATAACCAATTTTTCTACCTTTTTTATCGATTAAGATATAAGCATCATCATTACTATTTTTAACAATATATACGCCTTTATCAATTGAATTAATGTAGGTTGCTTTATATTGTCCTTTGCTATTATATATAATCTTGCCATTATAATCGCAAAAAATGAGATTGTTATTCGATACATCTTTTAAAGCAATAACTTTTTCATTAGTGTCAACATAAGTCACTTCCACAAAATCGCTATCGACGACTTTGTGAAGATATTTATCCACTAAAATGTTATTTACCACATACAAGTTGTCATTGATTTTTGACATGGAGGAAGTTGGCAATACGCTCATCGATTTAGTAACATCGTATTTAATTTCCCCGCTACCATCCAAAATGAGATAACGGAATGAATTACTGATATATTTATCATCTAGCGGATATCCTTTAACTAATGACCCAATCGATTGATTATTCTCTTTACTAACTAATTTAATAACACTAGTAGCATCAACAACATAATCTAAATCGAATGGAGTTAAAGTCCCTGAAGATAAAGACAAGCGATAATATTTAAGTCGATAAGCTTTATCGTTGCTCAAAAAATCATATTCACTAGAACTATTTGGTATTTCTAAAACATCGATAAAAGTGATATAACCATCACCTTTTGCTATCTCAACATAACGCGAAGCAATACTACATTCCCACAAAAGAACATAGTCTTGATCAAAACATCGATATTTGATGGAGTCGTTTCCACTGATGAGAACAAGATAATTAATACGATTTAATCCATATCCTTTATCTAAACGAATAACATCATTACCCACTAGATCGATTGGCATGCCAGAAATATCTATAATGGAAGGCATATCATCAGGGGAGATAATGAAATTATCTTCATCATCTCTTACTTGCTCATAAGAAAAATCAAAAGAAAATTTATAATTAGTGCTCTTTGAATAAAGCTTAAAGTACATTTTAAGAGCTTTTTCACTAACTTTGCTTTCATAAACTTCTTGTTGATAAAAATAAATATCTTCGCAATCATCATTTGCTAAGTCATATGTATAAAGGAGTGTGCCTTTTTCTGAAAACAAATAAACACGATTGTTACCATCACTCTTTTTAAATCCTAAGAAAGCATTCAAACTAAAAGTATAAGATGATTGTAATCCGTCGCTGTAATCATAATATTTTAACGGAATTGATTTAAAGATAATGGAGTCATATTCATTTGATATCAAAAGCTCATTAGTGTACAAGGAATATAGCCCATAAAGATTATTATTTTCGTATATCGCAGTTCCTAAATAAGGATTAATAGAAAATAATTTAGAGGTATCAATATCTGCATTAATTTCATCATATTCAGAAAGCGATATATTAGTGTCATATAAATTATCGTTAACTTGTAAAACATTCGTAAAATCAAATTGATAATCGATATTCGAGGATAAGCCAGTAGAACAAGCATTAAGTGGTGAAATTAATATAAATGGTAGCAAAACTTGGATTATTTTTTTGTTTTTCATAAAAATCATTCTCACTTAGTGATTAAATTAGAACCCTTAAAACTTCTTTCCATAACTGGATTAGTAATGTCTCCATAATAGAGATGATATACATTAACATGAGTAAAATAAGAGCTAAAATAGCAATAGGCAGATACAGTTAATTTAGAACTAGAACTATACGTATCGATAACATTAAATCCGTAATCATAGACGGTATAAATAAATAACGAATTATCTTCATCAAAATGATAAGAATAGATGAGTCCATCAATATTACCATTTACAGGATAAAAAGAGTTTGTTTCACTTTCTAAAAGGGTTATCACTCCTGAGGATAAATTCCAAGTAGATAATTTATTATCAACATCCATAACAAGAATACTATCACCTGATATCGTTTTAAAAATGGCTGATGTGGAATTTAATGTCGAAGTCCCAACGCTTCCGCCACTAGAAGAAATAAGACTATATCCAATATCA
>CAVDWX010000081.1:0-9380 GCA_963612735.1 Gemmiger formicilis
GCTTTATATATTTATAGCGCTTTAAAGCGTATTGTTAAAAAATATAATTTAGAAGGATTAACGGTCCGCTGCTTTGATTTATTAGGAAAATATAAAAATACTTCTTGCTTAGCGTTTGGCTTACTTAATGAAGAAGGTATTATCTCTGCTTGCGAGGGTGATGTTCCTTCTTTACTTACAATGTACTTTGTTTATAAATTAAAAGGATTGCCTTCCTTTATGGCTAATCCTAGTGAAATCGATTTTAAGAATCGAACCATCCTTTTAGCGCACTGCACCGTCCCCTTCAATATGGTTAATAAATATGAATTATTAACTCATTTTGAAAGCAATCTTGGCGTTGGAATAAAAGGAGAAATGAATTTAGCAAGCGCTACTATCTTAAAGCTTTGTCCAGATTTAAAACGAGTAGTAGCGAGCGACGCTAAAATAAAAGAAAATTTATCTTTACCTAATTTCTGCCGTACTCAAATCAAAGTAGAATTAGACGATGAAAATTTATTCAATTTCTTTAGAGAAGATTTCGGCAATCATATCATTGTCACGTATGGCGAAATAGCGGATATGTTCATCTCTCTAGTGGATTTATTTAATACTAAATATAGCGAAAAAGACAAAGATCAAAAAGAATAAAAGTAGGTTATATAATTTTCTTAATTATATTTGTTAACGATGACATTTTACTTAACTTATTTGAAGTTTTCTTGACAGGTTCTATGTTTACTATGTAAACTTATAACGCCTTTTATATAGGTCATAATCATGAAAAATAATTCTAAAAATATTAATATAGATTTAAAAGACATCCTTAAAATAGTAGAAGAATCCGTTTTATCTTGTTACGGCATTATTTCTTTTACTTGTAAAGAAGGGTCTTCAAATCGAAAACAACAAAAGAAAGGAAAAATTGAAGAAGGTGTCATCATACACCGATATTTAAATCAAACCTTTTCTATAGACATTTATGTCGCTTTATCTAGCGGAGTTAAAATTACTGAGACATTAAGAGAATGTCAAAAAACAGTTTCATACAATTTAAACAAAAAATATCCACATAAATGCTTATCGATTAATGTGTTTGCTACTGATATCAAATCAATCTAAATATAATTATGAGAATAATCGACGGTCAAATATTAAAACAAATGTTCATTTCAGCGAGCAATAATCTTTACAATCATTATCCTGAAATCGACGCTTTAAATGTCTTCCCAGTCCCCGATGGAGATACAGGCATGAATATGAATCTCACATTAACGAGCGGGGCTAAAGAAATTCAAAATAGAACTGACACTAATATTTATGAGATTGCGAAGAACTTTTCTCGAGGTCTACTCATGGGCGCTAGGGGGAATTCTGGAGTTATTACTTCTCAAATATTCCGTGGCTTTTCTCAAGGACTAGACGGGAAAAAAGAAGTTAACGCTCTTGATTTTGCGGATGCTTTAGTTAAAGGGTCTGAAGTAGCATATAAAGCAGTTGTTAGACCAGTTGAAGGAACAATTCTTACCATAATAAGAGAATCAAGCCAAGCTTTATTGGATAAAGTTAAAGAAAATACTTCATTCGAAAAAGCTTTTGAAATATTGATTAGCGAAGCTAAGGCCTCGTTAAAAAGAACTCCTGAATTATTACCTATCTTAAAAGAAGTAGGGGTAGTTGATTCTGGAGGCGCCGGATTAATTAAAATTTTTGAAGGTATGGAAGCGGTTATTAAAGATTCGTTTATTGATCGTAATGAAGCAACTTCCACTGATAAAGATTCTCCACTTATCGCCGCAGGAGCGATGATGGAAGATGAAGAATTTGGTTATTGTACTGAATTCATCATGTCTTTAGGGCCAGATTCTATAAAAAAGCCATTCAACGAAAAAAGATTTACATCGATTTTAGGAAGTCGTGGTAATTCCTTAGTGGTAGTCCATGATGAAGATATTGTTAAGGTACATGTTCATACGATGAATCCTGGAAATATTTTAAATTACGCTCAACAGTTTGGTGAATTCTTAAAAATTAAAATTGAGAATATGACTGAACAACATCACGCTCTTGAAACTGGCGCTACTGTTGAGGCTCATGTCGACTTAGTGGAAGAAAAACCTAAAGAAAAATATGCCCTTATCGCTGTTTCTAGTGGAGATGGGATTGATGAATATTTTAAAGAAGTGGGCATTTCGGTTATCGTTAAGGGTGGACAAACTATGAACCCATCCAGCGAAGATTTTGTCGAGGCTATTAAAAAGGCCAATGCTGAAAATATCTTCATCTTCCCAAACAACTCCAATATCGTTATGGCGGCATCTCAAGCCTGTGACATGATGGAAAACGAAGATATTCATGCTTATGTCATTCCTTCTAAAACTATTCCTCAAGGTGTTGCTGGGGCTATTATGTTTAACCCTGAAGTGAGCAGCGAAGAAAATTTTAGGGAAATGAAAGCGGCATTAAAAAATGTAAAATCTGGTGAAGTGACATTTGCTATTAGAGATAGTGAAATAAATGGTGTTAAAGTGAAAAAAGATGATTTCATTGGCATTTTTGAAAAAGAAATCATTTGCGATAACAATAACAAAATCAAAGCCGCAATGGAATTAATCAATAAAATGATTGACGATGAATCTTCTATCATTACTGTTTTAACAGGCAGCGATGTAAATGATGAAGAAGGCAATAAACTCAAAAAAGAAATTGAAGCCAATTTCCCTGATTTAGATATTGATTTTAGACATGGCAATCAACCAGTATATTCCTTCTTAATCGGTGTTGAATAATATAAAGAGTAGAACTATAAAAAGTTTAATTTTTTAACACTTTTAAAATTATTGATTATAAATAAAGGCTGATGATTACAATCTTTATTTCATTGTTTGTTCTTTTTAAAATGTAGCCAATTTTATTTTTCAATATAACTTTATGTTTTTCTTTTAGATGTCTTTTTAAAACCTAATTATAAGCACATTGCCATATAGGATGGAATGCAAAGAATTTCACCTTTTACACATAAATTTTGGGTATAGATAATATAGGCTTGTCCAATTCTTGAATGATATTTTTGAATAAATTTTGTTAAGGATGTCATCGTATAATTTTTTGAAGATTTCACTTCTATTGGAATTAATTTTTGTTTTGTTTTACTTTTACTACAAATCAGAAAATCAATTTCAATGTCGTTGCGTTTTTTGTTTTCACTATAATGCGTATAAAAGAAAAGTCTATGTCCATTTGCCACTAGAGACTGTGCGATAGCGTTTTCGAATATCATCCCTTCGTTTATTGATAACTTATCGTGCAATATTTGTTTGTGCAAGTCTTCTTCCACTAATTCGTTTTCATCAAAGGCATGGCTTATTAATAGACCAGTATCTCCCATATAGCACTTAAGAGTGGTTCTTTTTTCGTTCATTGATAAGCCAACATTTGGATCAGAACAATTAAAGCATTCGTTTACTATCATAGAGTCACCTAACCAAAAGAATGTTTCTTCATACATTGGGAATGTTGATTTTTTTTCAATCGTGGAAAGAATAACTCGTTTTTCATGATTAGATAAAAAAGTTGGTATTTGATCAAATATAGATAAGACTTTTGAACGATAATTTCTATAAATTTTATTAATATCATTACGATAAAGCGACAATATATCTCTCTTTTCTAAATCTGATTGAACAAAACTGCGGTTGTTATTAAGATATTTCTCTATAGCTTTTGGCATCCCTCCCACTAGAATGTATTGTTTAAAAAGCATCATTGCTTTATGATGCAAAGCATCTTCTAAAGGTTTTTTATCGTTAAAACATTTTCTAATATAATCAGCCATTTTGTTTTCGCCTAATGCCCAACAGAATTCTTCAAAATCCATTGGATACATCTTTATTGTTCTTTCTTCTGAAGGAATAGTTATACTTTTAACATTTTCTCGTATTGAAATTAAAGAACCTGTTTCGATGTAGTCATATCGGCCATCTTTAACTAACTTTTTAATAGATTCTCTCGCTTTTGGATATTTTTGTATTTCATCAAAAATAATTAACGAGTCTCTTATATAAAGAGTTTTATTATATTCTATTGATAGTATTAAAAAGAAAGTATCCAAATCATTTAGGTATTTTTCAAATGCATTTCTAACAACATCGCTTGCATCATTAAAATCGATAAGGATGTAACTTTTATATTCTCTTTTAGCAAATTCTTCCACAATAGTGGATTTACCGACTCGACGCGCACCTTCGATTAGAATAGCTTTTTCTCCGCATGTTTCTTTTTTCCATTCTAACAGTTTTTTATAAATTTTTCTTTCAAACACAATTTATCCTCCTGATACGATTTCATGATAACTTTACAAACATATTATTTCACTATTTTGGATAATACGCAATGTTAGAAAAATCAAAATTCCAGACAATACGCAGTGTTAGAAATGCATAAAATCGGTACAATACGCATTGTTAATAAGTTTTTAAATATGCTAACACGTTATTTAATAAAAATATTTACTGCATAATTCATTTTTATTTTACAATAAAGACATGATTAAATTTTCTTCTTCTCCCCGTATTAATTATTCGCTTTATGAGATGGGTATATATTCCTTTTATGATGTAATTAATTATTTACCTTATCGCTATGAAGATTTTACTTATACAAAAGAACGTGGCTTAGTGGATAAGATGCGCGTTGTTATTTATGGAGAAATCATTACTATTCCAACATTAAATAAATATTGCAAGGTCCAAACTATTAAGTTTGATTTATATACTGAAAATAAAAATTACTTCCCTTGTGTTGTCTTTAATCAAACCTATATTTTAAAAGCTTTTAAGATTCACGATTTTGTGACAA
The DNA here is from genome assembly GCA_963612735.1 of Gemmiger formicilis. Classification (GTDB taxonomy): domain Bacteria; phylum Bacillota_I; class Bacilli_A; order RFN20; family CAG-826; genus CAVDWX01. Next base: position 4,840 of record CAVDWX010000081.1, read on the forward strand.
TTGTTGGAGCCTTTAATGCTAAAAATTCTTCGATTACAGTGAATAAAATTTATAAAAACAAAATCGAAGAAAACAAGATTAAAGCCCTATATCATCTACCCTCTGGAATCTCTAATTTTTTATTTTCAAATCTCGTTAAAAAAGGACTTACTACTTTAGAAGGTAAAATCCCTTCATTAGTGCCATATGATTTCATTAAAAAATATCGTTTGAACAATAAAGAGCAATCATTAAACTTCATTCATTTTCCCAAGAATAAAGATGAAATTAAGCAAGCTTTACGCTACTTAAAATATGAAGAAGCATTGATCTTTTCTATTAAGAATCAGATCATTAAAGAAGAAAATAAATCTTTTAAAAAGGTCAAAAAGGAACCAATTGATATTTCTTTATGTCAACCTTTCATCAATAATCTACCTTTCTTGCTCACCAATGATCAGATCAAAGCTAGCGAAGAAATCATTGAAGACATGAATCAATCCACTTTGATGTATCGTTTGCTTCAAGGAGATGTGGGAAGCGGGAAGACGGTTGTGGCTTTTATAAGTATGTATGCGAATCATATTAGAGGCGATCAATCCGCTTTATTGGCTCCTACGGATGCCTTGGCTAGACAGCATTATGAAAATGCATTAAAAGCTTTTAACGCTACTAAAATGAATATTAAATTGTTAGTGGGCTCCACTCCTAAAAGTGAAAGAGATGTGATATTAGATGAATTAAAAGGTGGCTATATCGATATTTTAATTGGGACTCATGCAATATTTTCTAAGAATGTCATATATTCATCTTTAGGATTAGTGGTCATTGATGAACAGCATCGTTTTGGAGTCAATCAAAGGCTCGCATTACTTAATAAAGGCGATAGTGCTGATCTACTCATGATGTCAGCCACTCCAATACCTCGCTCATTAGCGCTTTCCATCTTTGGAGATTTAGATATTTCTTCTTTATATTCTTTTCCTTCTAAAAAGAGGAATGTCGTAACAGAAATTGTTTCATCTACTTCTAAAAAGATATTTGAAAAAGTAGATTATTATCTTTCTATTAATAAGAAGATATATGTTGTTGCTCCGCTTATTGAATATCGCGATGATGAACGTTATTCACTCGAAAAATTATATGAATTATATAAAAATAGATATTTAAATAAAGTCACATTATTGCACGGAAAAATGAGCACAATTGATAAGAAAGACGCTCTTGATAGTTTTTATAATGGTTTAACTCCCATCATTGTTACCACTCCTGTAATTGAAGTGGGAATTGATGTTAAAGAAGCTTCTTTAATGATCATTTATGATGCCACTAATTTTGGCTTAGCATCATTACATCAATTACGTGGAAGAATTGGTCGAGATGGCTCTTCTTCTTTATGCTTATTAACTTATGATGAAGAAGATAATGATAAGAAACAAAGATTAGAAATTCTCACCAAAACCGAAGATGGCTTTGCTATTAGCGAAGAAGATTTAAAAAATAGAGGTCCGGGTGAACTAGTGGGTATTAAACAATCTGGTATGCCTGAATTCCATTATCTTAATGTCGTCAATGATTACAAAATATTCATTGTTGCTAGAGATGATGGTAAAGATATATTAAAGAACAAAGATAAATATCGCTATTTAATTGAACGCATTAAAAAAGATATGCAGTATCATCCAATCAAGAAGGGATAGCGCCGTCTTTTAAACCTGCTTGCAGTTTTTTTATTTTTGATTTTTGATACATCTTATTTAACGTTTTGTATTTTTTATTTAATTTTAACTTCACTTCTTCTCTGCTTTTATTATTAACATTTATTTTTTTATTTCTTTTGGTATTGTCTATCTCTTCAAGATTACCTCTTTTTAATTGTTATATTCTAAAAACTTGCAAATAAATGATTAATCATTTACCGATTTTATGTATACTAATAGAGACGAGGAGTTAATTATGCTTAAAATTGCTGTTGATTGTATGGGTGGAGATAAAGGCAGTATTGAAATATTACATGCTGTAAACGACTTTTTAACCACTCATGATGATGTTGAAATAACTTTATTTGGTAAAAAAGAAGAATTGATTTCATTAGAGAATAAATGTCGCATTGTTGATGCTAGAGAAGTTATTAAGATGGATGATGGCCCTTTAGAAGTCATGCGTAAGAAAAATTCCTCTATGTATCAAGCTATATTAACGATGAAAAACGAAGAGATGGATGCCGCTATATCATGTGGAAGTACTGGTGGATTTTTATCGACGGCGACAATGGTTTTGAAACTTTTGCCTGGCGTAAAACGTGCGGCATTAGTAACAGCCTTTCCAACTTTAAAAAAAGATAAGAAAGTTGTTTTACTCGATATCGGTGCGAATAATGAGAATTCTAGCGAGGAACTCGCTCAATTTGCTTTGATGGGTAAATTATATGCGGAAGCTATATATCAAATAAAAAATCCTAATGTTTATTTATTATCTAATGGTAGTGAAGAACATAAAGGCTCGCCTGAAGGGAAGAAAGCTTTTGAACTATTAAACGAAAATAATTTTCCAAATTTTAAAGGCAATATTGAAGCCCGCTACATATTAAACGGAGAGGCGGATGTTGTCGTCACTGACGGCTATACTGGTAATATTTTATTAAAAAGCACTGAAGGGACCGCTAAGATGCTTTCCGTTTTATTAAAAAAAGCATTTACCAAAAATTTCTTTACTAAAATTGGCTATCTTTTTGCCCGTAAAGGTTTAAAAGAAATGAAAGAAATGATGAATTATAAAAATACTGGTGGAGCGATGCTACTTGGTGTAAACGGAGTAGTGGTGAAAGCTCATGGAAGTAGTGATTCTACCTCATTTTTAAGCGCGTTAAAAATTGCTTATTCATTAGCCAAAGCTAAAGTTAATGAAAAAATCAAAGAAGGTATTATTAATGGTTGATATTAAGGCTTTATCTACTCGACTTGATGTTCCTATTAAAGATGCATCTTTATATGAACTCGCTTTAACTCATCCCTCATATAATGCCGAAGTAAATACTAAACATCACGATTATGAACGTTTAGAATTTATGGGCGATGCTGTTCTGTCTTATGTCAGCGCCGATCTTATCTTTAACTTATATCCTTCGATGGATCAAGGCGTTATGTCTAAACTTAGAAGTTATATCGTTAAAGGTAAATCTCTAGCCTCTTTTTCTCGTGAAATTAATCTAGTTGATTTTATTAAAACAGGTCATTCAATTCCTTTAGAACAGCTCAATCAAAGCGATAAGATTTTAGAAGATATCTTTGAAGCACTAATAGGAGCCATTTATATCGACAATGGCATGGAAATAGCTTTTAATTTTATAAAAAGATTTATCTATGATAAGGTCAAGAATTTTAACTTGGACTTATTAACGGATTATAAGACGAGATTACAAGAAGAGATGCAATCCGAATATCGAGATTCTGTCCATTATGAACTTGTCGAAGCATATGGTCCAATGCACGATCGTACATTTGTGGTTAATGTCTTATTTGGCAATATTGTTTTAGGCACCGGAAGAGGAAAAAGCAAAAAAGCTGCGGAAGAAGATGCGGCGAAAGATGCATTATCGAAAAGGAGAACATAATGGGTTTAATCTCATTTTTAAAAAATAAATTTAGCAAAAAGGATGCTTCGCTATCATCCTATGAAGAAGGATTAAGCAAATCAAGAAAAGCTTTTTCATCGCGTTTGGATGATTTATCAAGACGTTATAAAAGCGTTAATCAACAATATTTTGAAGAATTAGAAGAAATTCTAATTGAAAGCGATGTCGGAATTAACTTCACTTTAAAAGTGATTGAAGAAACATTGGAACAATCAAAAAAAGAAAAAATAAGTGATCCTCAAACAATTAATGAAATCTTAGTGGATAAGATGTTTGTGGGATACGCAAATAAGGGCGATGTCGTCAATGAAATTCGTTTTAATGATGATGGACCTACTGTGGTATTAGTTGTGGGAGTAAACGGCGTTGGAAAAACAACAACGATTGCTAAATTAGCATATCGTTATCTTAATAAAGGTAAAAAAGTGATGCTTGTCGCCGCGGATACGTTTCGAGCTGGGGCTACTGAACAATTAAGCGTCTGGGCTCATCGACTCAATATCGATATTGTTACTGGAAAAGTAAATAGCGATCCGGCATCAGTCGCGTATGATGGAATGAAAAAAGCGAAAGAAAACAATATTGATTTAGTCATTGTTGATACTGCAGGTCGATTACAAACTAAACAAAATTTGATGCTAGAATTAAGCAAAATTAAAAGAGTGATGAATAAAGAAATTCCTAATGCTCCACATGAAACATTTTTAATTATTGATGCGACAACTGGACAAAACGGTGTGATTCAAGCCAAAGCTTTTTCTGAAGTTACTTCCTTATCGGGAGTGGTTATCACTAAGATGGATGGCACTTCTAAAGGTGGCATAATTCTTGCCATTAGAGACGAATTAGGAGTCCCGGTTCGCTTTATTGGTTTAGGGGAAAAGATGACTGATTTAGAAGAATTTGATTTAGATAAATATTTATACGG
>CAVDWX010000082.1:0-43384 GCA_963612735.1 Gemmiger formicilis
GGTGAAATTCTTTGACGAAGTATTTACTAAGAAATGGATTTGTGCTTCATCTATTAGCGATATTTTCTTATTACCTGGTTTAGATGAATATCGTATTACCTTTAAAAAAGAAAATTCAATTAAGAATTTGTTTGATCTTTCATTAGCGTTTGGTAAATGTTACATGTTTAAAAAGCTAAATGTTATTAAAAATTATTGTTTAGAATCCTTAAATAATGATGTCTATACTTTGTCGATTTGCTATGGATTTGCTTACTATGTTTTAGACTTGCTAAAAAAGAATAAGCCCATGAATGAAGGATTAATAAACGAAGGAAAATATTATTTGATCAATCAATCAATTTTAAACGATGCTTTCTATACTTTTGTTGAAAATAAATGTGAAGAGAAATCGGATTATAATTTATTAGGACAAGAATTGGTTTTTAATGACGCTGCTCCTCAAGGATTTCAAAAGATTTATGACTACTCTATTAATTCTCAATCATTCGATTTTGTTAATCTAGATACCAAGTCATTTAATTATTTACCTTATATTTCTTTAGCTAGATTATTTGCTCAAATCTATGGAGTAGAGGTCTATCGTCTCTTCTTAGTCAATAGCAATGATAATTTTAAAAACATCGTTTTAGATACTGCGATTAAGCACAATGCATTAAGTACATCTCAGTCATTTTTATCACTAAATATTAATATTTGTGATAGTCAATATTATCAAAAATGCTATGATTATCTTGTTAACGAAGTTTTAGACTGTATTAAATCATGTCAAGATTATAAAAATAAAAGCGAGGAATAGATGTTATGAATAATGATTTACCAAATGGCAACCGCAACCACTTAGGAGGCGGAGGAAATAACAATAATAATTCTGGAAATAATGGACCTGTTAATCCACCCAGAAATCATTTAGGTGGAAATAACACTAATTCCGGTTCAGGTAATAATAATGGACCTATTAATAACACTCCTCGCAATCATTTAGGAGGCGGTAATAATAGTGGACCATCCAATAATGTTCCACCTACACCAAATACCCCACCCAGTGGAAATCATCTCAATAATTTGAGCAATAATTCTAATAACGTAAATAATAACACCCCTCCCACTCCACCGTCTGGGAATAATTTGAATTTGAATTCAATTAATAATACCCCCATGCCTGAGACTCCATCTAGCGAACCCGCTCGAGGAGTGGATGATAATGATGGCATGACTGGTATGGAAGCTCTTAATCAATTGATTGGTTTAGGGAGCGTCAAAGAAACTATTGATGGTTTCAGAGCTTTTTTAGCTAAAAATAAAGGTAATAAGAAACTTAATGTACATATGTGTTTTACCGGCAATCCTGGTACTGGAAAAACCGCTGTCGCCCGTTTAGTGGGACGTATTTTCTATGAAGAAGGAATTTTACCCACTAAAACATTTATCGAAGGCGACCGCGCTACTTTAGTTAAAGGCTATATTGGTCAAACTGCTCAAAACGTCCATGATAAAGTTCAAGAAGCAATGGGTGGCGTCTTATTTATCGATGAAGCGTATACCTTAGCGCGTGGTGATGATGGTCAGGACTTTGGTCATGAAGCTGTACAAGCTTTATTAAAAGATATGGAAGATTTCTCTGGTAAGTTTTGCTGCATTTTAGCGGGTTATACTGAACCCACTCAACAGATGATTGCCACTAACCCTGGTTTTAAATCCCGTATTGCCTATTTTGTTGATTTCCCAGACTATTCAGTTGATGAATTAAAACAAATTCTCAATCTCTTCTTAAAGAAGGATAATTACACCATGGAAGAAGCAGGCGTTAATAAATTACTTGAATACATCAAGAATTGTCGCCTTGGTCAACCAGATTTTGCTAATGCACGTGAAATTCGTGAATCGCTTCAAAAAATTGAAATTATTCAAGCTATTAGGACTTCTTCAACACAAGATGATAGAACATTAACCCTTGGAGATGTCGAGGCGTTTGTTAGTTCAAATGATAACGACAATATCAATAACAGTGGTAATGTCTCTCATAAGGCTTATAAGATTTTTTAAATTATGTTAGGGGCAGATTTAAATAAGGTTAAATTAATTAAATACGATCCATCTTGGAATAAAGAATTTTTAGCAGAAAAATATTCTCTTTCTAAGATTTATTTAGGTGTCCCATATGTCATTGCTCACGTTGGTGCAACTAGTGTATATCGCGCAAAATCAGAGCTAGTTATCGATATCTTAATCGGTATTGAATCTTCATTAGATTTAATTACCGTTAGAGATAAATTAATGCTTAATGGTTATTATTATGTTGCTAAATTTTCTTCATTACATCGATTCGTTTTAATGAAAATGGACGATGATGGTTTGCATACTCATACCATCTATTTAGTGGTCTATAAATCTAAGGAATGGAATGAGATATTAACATTTAAAAATTATTTATCATCATCATTAGATAACATCTATGCTTATAACGATTTTAAAACTGAAATTGCTAAAAAATACGCAAATAAACCCTCCCTATATCGTAAAGAAAAGCTCCTTTATATCAATAATATTTTAAAAAAGATTCGTTAATCTTTGTATTGTTACATTTGTATCAACGTTGTAAACTAATAAATATCGTTTTATATAGTATTTTTCCTTATTAATAAATAATATAAAGACGAGGTACAAAATATGGCAAAATTTCAAATATTTACTGATTCTTGTAGCGATTTATCAACTGCCACAAGAAAAGAATTAGGAATTCGATATTTCCATATGGGTTTAGTGGTTGATGGAAAAGAAATGACCGCTGACTTAGACTGGATTGCATATCGTCCTGAAGAATTTTATGGTTGGCTTGCTTCTGGCAAAAAGATGAAGACAACACAAGTTTCTTATGAAGAATTTAAAAGCGAAATGACACCTTTGTTAGAAGCTGGAGTGGATATTCTTTATATTGGATGCTCTAGCGCTCTTACTGGTTCAATGAATGTTTTTAATCTTGTCAAAGAAGAATTAGCGGAAGAATTCCCAGATCGCAAAATGATTGGTGTTGACAGCCTTTTAGCATCAGGTGTTCTTGGAATGATTACTATCGATGCGAAAAAAGAGCAGGATAAAGGCTTGAGCATCGAAGAAGTAGCTAAATGGGTTGAAGATCATAAATTCTTTTATAACCAATTCGCTACAGTCGACACTTTAAAATACTTAAAAGATGCTGGGCGAGTGAAAGGAACTGCAGCTTTCTTTGGCGATATTTTTGGAGTTAAACCAATCTTTATTTCCGATCGTAAAGGTAACAACTTAGTGGTCACTAAAGTAAGAGGTACTAAGGCGTCATTAGATGCATTATATCAAGGCATTGTTGACACTATTGACACTAATGTTTGTAAGACTGTTTACATTGGACAAGGCATGGCTAATGATAAAGCTTTACTTTTGAAGAAACGTATTGAAGAAAATCTTAAAATTGAAGCTAAAATTATTTGGATTGGACCTATTGTTGGTACAACCTGCGGGCCACAAGTCATCGCTACATTCTGTTACGGAAAAGAAGTTACCCGATTTGAAGGGGACGGCAAATAAGATAAAGAGGATTATTCCTCTTTTTCTTTTATCATATAGATAAAATCAATATAATAAGTGTGATGAATACACAAAAAATAAATCGTTATAAAGCTTTAAAAATAGTTAAACAATCTCTAGATAAGTTACATAAAAGTCAGCAAACATTTGAAGATATTTATAACATTTCTTTTTCGTTCTCAGATAATGTTTTGTTTTATGATTGTAAGTATCTTAATGAAGAGTCAATTACTTATTTAAAAGCGAAAAATTTAATCGTTTTAGCGGCCACTAAGATTCATGAATATTTTATCGATATTCCAAAGAATTCTTTTATTGGAATAATGTTAAATAATTCACCAAGCTGGATATATTCCTTCTACGGCTTATTAAAAGCGGGTTATCGACCTTATCTAGTCAATATGAGAAATAAATTAGAAGATAATATCTCCTTATTTAAAGAACTAGATATAAAAGGTTTGATTGCTAGTGAAAAAATAGATGGATATCTAACTCTTTTAGAAAACGAACTATTAAAGCCTAGACTTAAATTACCAGAGGATATAACTTTTGCGGATGAAATAGCTTTATCTACATCTGGTACATCAGGAAAATTTAAAACCGTCATTTATAACGGTAAAGCCATTTCAGCTCAAATTGATAATGCTTATTATATTGTTAAAAAGAACAAATATATTTCAAAAACATATAAAGGAGAATTAAGGCATTTATTATTTCTCCCTCTATATCACATCTTTGGTTTAGTTGCTGTTTTTTTGTGGTTTTCCTTCTTTGGAAGAAGCTTCGTCTTTCCTAAAGATATCTCTTCTCCTTCACTAAAATTTGCTGTTAATTATTATGAAACTACACATATATTTGCTGTCCCTTTATTTTGGAATACTTTCGTAGATACTATACTTAACCAAGTGAAGAAAAGAGGACCAAAAATTGAGAAAAAATTTCAAAAAGGTCTTAAAATCTCTATTTCTTTACAAAAATTGATGCCAAATTTTGGTAAATGGATAGCGAGAAATATTCTTTTTAGAAATGTTATTAAAGAATCGTTTGGTCCATCTTTACAGTGCTTAATTTCTGGAGGTGGAATTATAAAACCTTCTACCTTAAAAATTATAAACGCTATTGGTTATCCTTTATTTAACGGATATGGTATGAGCGAAGTTGGAATTACTTCATTAGAAATGCACACAAGCGTCAAATACCGTTTGAATGGCTCCATTGGTATTCCTTTTCCTTCTATAACTTATAAACTTGTGGATACTATGTATCATGAACAAGAATTGCTCATCAATGGTAAATCTATTTTTCATAAAATTTTTATCAATGGTAAATGGGTTAAAAGAAATAATGATGAATTTTATAGAAGTCATGATCTCGTCGTATATAAGGATGATGAATATTATATTAAGAGTCGTTTAGATGATTTAATTGTTAGTGAAGGCGGTGAAAATATATCTCCTGATTTATTAGTGAATGAATTTAATCTTCCTTATGCTAAAACATTTACCGTTTTAGGTATTGAAAGTGCTCATCTTTATCAAGACATTGCTCTAGTTCTTTATTTTGAAAAGTGTGAATCTATCTTTATAAAACGTACACTGATGGAAATAAAAAATACAATCATTGAGCATAATCTTCCTATTAACAAAGTATTGATATCAAAAACGCCTCTCCCTCTTGTTTTAGATAGCAAAGTTTCTCGAAATACATTAAAAGAAGTTATTAAAAATCATTACGAGCTATTTCAAGATGTTGATTTAGCCAAAATTGATGAAAACAGTGACGAAATGACTGAAGAAGATTTATTACCTAGTATCATTAATATTTATCAATCCTTATTTCCTAATGCTCATATCGATAAAAACACTAGTTTCATATTTGATTTAAAAGGTGATTCAATAACTTATTTTGAACTTTTAAATAAAATCTCTTCCACTTTCGATATAACCATTAATGATGTTACAATCTATCCTCAAACTCCTCTTGAGTTTTTAGCATTAATTAAAAAGGAGATAAGATGAAAAATAAGTGGGCGATAAAAAAACTAACACCAGGTGATCAAATCCGTGTAGCAAGACCTCTTTATTATCATCATGGTGTCTATTTTGGTAACGATGAAGTCATTCATTATACTTCTAATCAAGGCGATATTGCTGAATCAAATTTAATAAAAGTAATGAGGACATCGTTAGATTTCTTTTTACAAGGTGGCTATCCAGAAGTAAGAATCTATACCTTAAAAGAGAGATGCCATTTAAGAGATAAAAAAGAAATAATTAATCTTGCTATATCTAGAATTGGCGAAGGTGGATATGATATTGTTCACCACAATTGTGAACATTTTTCTAATGAATGTGCTTTTAAAGTTGATTTACCAACACTGGTAGATGATATGAAAGAAATCATCCATGAACAGATAAAGAAATTATGAAAAGAATAATTAATACTCTTATTGATATTTTGATTCTCTTATCTTCTATTACTATTCCTTTTGTCATTCTTAAAATTAATAACATTGAACTAATCTTCTTTAATGTGATTTGGATTTGCTTTTATCTATCTTTATTCTTCTCATTTATGTTTAATTTAACAACACTATTTTATCTTCCTTATTTTAAAAAATTAGAGAGAAAAGAAATAATAACATTAATGATATCGACGCTTTTTGTTACCCTTCTTCCTTATATAAATTGTTTATTCATCTTTATTGATAATAGCTATATATTTATTGCTGTGCTGATCATTAATTTTATTCTTTTCATTATGCATATGATGCTTTTCATTTTTATGAAGAGTAAAAACAATTCTCTTTTATTAAAAGAGTACAATAAGAATAAATCTTAGTATAATAAAAGCGCTTATCTTTTATAAAAATATGAAAACTATTATTTGTCCATTCTGCAATAAAGAAATACATATCGAATCACAAAATAAATTAAAATGTCCTGAATGTCATAATGACTTATCCTTTTTATTAGAAAATGACGATACATTATCTTCTTTTATCAAATATGGTCATCAATTAAGAAAAGATAAAGAATATAAGAATTTAAAAACAATTGCTGACTTAATGATGGTTAAATATCCCAGTTGCTTCTATTCTTATTGCTTTGCTTCAATTGGTTTACTCGAATTTGATTTTATAAGCGAGATGCCGTCTTATTTTTATATTTTAAATAAGAATGAAATTGAAGACGATATCAAATCTCGTTTATATCATCTTTCTAGAGTTAAATATATTTCAATTCCTGATTATTCTTTTGATTTATTATCAAGTCATTATCCCGATATAGCGGGAGAAAAAAGAGGAGTGTGGCTTAAAAGTAAAACAGCTTATGAAGAAAAAAGAAAAGAAGTGAATCAAATCAATTCCTATATTGATTCTTTTTGTGGCGAATATTTTAAAAGAATGGAACAATTCGCTAAGGATGACGATGAAAAACAAATTGTAATTAACTTTAATAAATATCTTGAATTTATCCACTTTGCCACGAGTGAGTTAGATCGTTACGAAGAAGACGCAAATGCTTTTGCACAGTCTGATTTTAACCGCACCCCTAAACCAGGTAATAAGCCTAAATTTTTCATCTATTTATCACTATTTATTATGTGTGTTTTACTTTTTGTTATTTCTACTTTTAATAATGTTTTTGCCCTAGTTAATGGCTTAGAAAATCCTAATATAAATAATTCTCCTGTGACACTGATTTCATCAATTTTAACAACTGTTTTAATCGTGGTTATGACTATTTTTATATCGGTGAAAGGGAAATTATTTTCGAAAAGCAAAATCTTATTAGGGATATCTTTCATCGCTTTTACTTTTGTTCTTTCGTTCGCTGGAATTTATTCATCTTCAACTTCCAATCTTTTTGCGGAAGTTTGGTATTCATTCGTCGGTTTAGCTATCTCAATTGCGGTCGGAATATTATCAATGATTAGATTAATTAAATTAAAACCAAATAACACTTATGTCGGAACATATATTGGTAATTTTGATGCTTTGATTAAAAATAATTTTTTTACAACTTACACTTTTACTTGGCATCATTTTAATTTTGATGGTTATAAATTATTAGAGAATATTCATTAATTATATAGAAAAGAAATTTTATGCGCGGAATCATTATTGTTAATCAAAACATATCAAAACATATCGAATATAAAATCAAAAGATTTCATGAGGAATTCTTAAAAAAAGGAATATCTTTGGATGTTGTTATTAATGATGGGACTATTGCTTTTATAACAGATGGAAAAGTAAATATCAGCTTAGATCATCCTGATTTCATCATCTATATGGATAAAGATATTTATTTAGCAAGGTTATTAGAAAAGGCTCATTATCGCTTATTTAATAGAGCTAATTTTATCAAATTATGTGATGACAAAATGCTTACGTTCATCGCTTGCTCTAACTTGGGCATTAATATGCCTAAAACATTTGCAGGGCCGCTTGTTTATTATGATTTAACTGAAAATGGTTATCATTTTTTAGATAAAATTACGGATGAATTAAAATTTCCCTTAGTGATGAAAAGAGTATATGGTTCTTTAGGCGAAGGAGTCTATTTAATTCATAATAAAGAAGAATTAAAAACTAAATATCATGAGCTTGCTACTCAACCCTTGATATTCCAAGAATATATTGAAAGAAGCAAAGGATTTTCAATACGAGTTTTAATCATTGATAATAAAGTTGTTGGTGCTTTTAAGCGCGTTAATAGCGACGATTTTAGAAGCAATTTTGGTGAGAGTGCCCATAGTGAAGAAATAATAGACAAACAAATTTATTTAGATTTTGCCCAATCTATTGCCGATAAACTTCACATTGAATATGCTGGTATTGATGTTTTGCTAGATAAAAATAATAAACCGATATTGTGTGAAATTAATTCCAATGCCTTCTTTGAAGAATTTGAGAAAGTGACACATATCAATGTTGGTGAATTATTTGCTGATATGGTAATAAAAAAGATGAAAGAAAAAATTGATTATGAAGAAGAAACTATTTACTAAAACTTATTACATGTTATTGATGGGATTATTTTTAACTAGTTGTTCGAACACAAATAATCCTTCCTTGGATGAATATGTGACAACATTAAATTGGAAAGAAAATTTCACTATTTGTGTATTTAATGATGTTCATCTTTCTATTCAATCTAATTTAGAAGAAGAATTTGCTTATTTAGAAAATACTTTATATGCGCGTGCAATATTTAATAATGATATAGAACATAAAGAAAAATATAAGCCCGATTTACTTGTCCTTAACGGTGATATTTTTATGGATGCGAATAAGGAAGTAGTCAATCGTTTCTTTAATTTTATTGATTCGTTAGATGTTCCTTTCGCTTATACTTATGGGAATCATGATTTACAAGGCCAATATAGTGCGACATTCTTAAATAGAGTGATAACATCAAAGAAAAATTCTGTTCTTAAAAATCCAAAAGATAACGTTTTTGGCGATAGCAATTATGTAGTTAATATAAAAGATAACAATCAACTCAAATGGCAAATGTATTTTTTTGATTCCAATACTTATAAAGGCTTCACTTATGATACATTCCATCAAGATCAAATCGATTGGTATGTAAGTCAAATTAAAAAAGTGAATGCTGATACCTCTTCTTGGGATAAGATAATTCCGTCTATGTCATTCTTCCATATTCCAACGGAAGAATTTAGCGAAGCATGGAAAAAGATTGGTAGTAACTCATTAGCGGGAAAGGATGAACCCACTAATTCGGTTTGGTATATGGAAGAAGGCAAAGTTGCTCATGGGGCTTCTTCTTCTTTATATGAAACCATGCAGGAGCTAAATAGCACCTTATCAATGTCAGTGGCTCATGACCATATTAATGTTTCTGATTTCTATTATGATAAAGGTAATACTGGTCATCCTATTAGATTGATATTTGGATTAAAAACTGGAAGAGGCATATATCACAATAACAAAATTATGGGGGCATGCTTTTATACTTTAAGTGGCAGCGAAAAGAAATTTGATTTGCTCCGATTAGGGGTTGATTATGAAGACAAAGTCACTGAGATTAGCGATGATTATCTTCTTGAATTAGGAGGTAAAAAATAATGTCAAAAATAACAAATTTTAAATATTTCAAAGAAGTTTTACTGACTATTTTATTTATTGTTGGTTCATTTTTTACTTATCAAGGAGTCTTTCTTGCACTTCCTTTTATCACAAATTATGGACGAGGACTTTTTACCTATTTACCGACATTCTTATTAATGGGTGTGCCATTATTTAGCTTTATTATATTTTATTTATATTATCATGTTTATAACTACCAAACTAAATGGCAGCTTATTCATATCTACGCTATTAGTTTAATTATCATTATGTCTTATTCATTAATTGATCAAATATTAGTTAATTCATTATTAATAGGTTGGGATAAAGTGTTTGGAGTGATTACTCCATTATTTCCTTTTGATGTTTTATTTGGCCAAGTAGTGGCTTTAGGAATTGGCATTATTTCTTTATACTGGTGTCATCGACATAAGTCTTATAAATCAATTACAAAAACTAGCGATATTATCGTTAGAAAACGTCATTATGTTGCTTTTATATTTATGGCTGCTTTTGCCATGTATTTTTTAGGTGATTTTATGACTTTGTTCACTTATTTTAATGAACCAATTGACACCAATTGGTGGGGTATGATTCCTTTCTTATTAGAAATGTTACTCCTTCCATTACTAGTATTTGTTTATGTTTTATATGAGCATAAAGATGAAAAAGATAAGACTAAATTTCAACTCAAAGCGATCATCATTGTGGGGAGTATATCTTTATTAATTGGGTTATACATGTTAATTGTTTCTATCATCAATCCATATATAGTTCAAGATTCATTAGGTGGTTTTTATTGCATTGGTTACGCTATTAAAATCCCATTTGGTATCTTCATTATTATTGTTGGAGATCTTTTAGTGTTATCATTAAGCGTCGTTAATTTAGTTAAGAAGTTTCATAAAAATGAACAAAAATAAGCCGAGATTTGAGAAAAAAAGTAAAGATTTAGAAGGAATTCGCCAATTTAAAGTAACTAAAGAATGCGAGCTTCTTCCTTTCTTATTGGAGACTCTAGTTGGTCAGTCACGCAATTCTATTAAATCATTATTAAGCAGTCACCGCATCTCGATAGATGGAGCACCTATTTCTCAATTCAATTTCAAACTTTATCCAAATGATGTTGTTTTAATTTCTAAAAAGCCAATTCGTAAAAAATCGAGATCTAATTTGCCTATCATTTATGAAGATAAAGATATCATTGTTATTAATAAACCGAGTGGCTTACTTTCTATTGCTTCAGATAAAGAGAAGAGTTCAACTGCTTATCGGATGTTGATGGATTATGTTCAACAAATCGATAAACATAATCGCATTTTTGTTGTTCATCGTCTTGATGAAGATACTTCAGGTGTCTTAATGGTTGCTAAGAACCCCACTATACAAAAAGCTTTACAAGATAATTGGAATGATTTAGTTAAAAAAAGAGGATATTACGCTATTGTCGAAGGTGTAATGGAAAATAAATGTGGAACAGTCACATCTTATTTAAAGAAGAATTCTCAAAATATGATGTATTCATCTAAGAAAAAAGGTGATGGTCAACTTGCTATTACCCATTACAAAGTGATAAAAGAAAATGATCATTATTCTTTACTGGATGTCAATATCGATAGTGGTCGTAAGAATCAAATTCGCGTTCATATGGGTGATTTAGGTCATTATATTGTTGGCGATGATAAGTATGGCAATCCCGCTAATCCATTGCATCGTCTTGGATTACATGCTTACGAACTCATTATTGAACACCCTTTTACCCATAAAATAATGACTTTCAAAGCCCGGATTCCTTCTTGTTTTACTGATTTTTTCTCTCTTAATAAATCAAATTAGTTTGAATTCATTCTTTTTAATAAGAAAAGTATGATTACAATAAAAAAAATATAAAATTTGTCCTTTTTATTTATTGCCTTAAAAGGTCTTAAACATTTATAATATTTTTATTATGGTTATTGAGTTATTAAAAAAGTTAAAAGAAGCACTACTATCCTCATTACCAGTGTTTGTAGTTGTCCTTTTTATATATATTGCCGGCTTAGTTACTAAAGAGAATTATTTAAATGGTCCTGAATTTCTCATGTTTTCCATAAGCGCGATAATGATTACGATTGGAATGTGGCTTTTTAATATTGGCAGTGAAAAATCGATGTCGAAAATCGGCGAATATCTAGGTTCAAGCATTACAAAGAAACAAAATATGATTTTATTAGTCATAGTCTTCTTTTTAGTTGGTGTATTTGTTACAGTTGCCGAGCCTGATTTAGCCGTTTTAGCAGAGCAAGTTCCCATCAATAAATGGGTGTTAATTATTTCTATTGGCGTTGGAGTAGGCATTTTCCTTGTTGTCGGTGCTTTAAGAATTTTATTTGCAAAACCATTAAAGATTTGGCTTTTAGCTTTTTATGGATTCTTATTTGCTCTTGCTACCTTAGTGGATGATACTTTTATTCCATTATCTTTAGATAGCGGCGGAGTTACGACTGGTCCAATTACTGTTCCTTTTATTTTAGCTCTTGGCATTGGTATTGCTGCTTCTCGTAGCGGTAATAAAAACGCTGATAGTTTTGGACTCGTTGCCTTTTCTTCTTTAGGACCGATCCTCGTTGTCATGATTATTTCCTTAACAATGCACGATGCTACCTACAAATTTGAACCTGAGACTATTTCTAAATTTTCTGAAATCGGACCCCGTTTTTTACATTCTTTCTTTATGAGCAGTAATAACACCGGCGCATTTATTAATGTATTATTAGCTTTAGCACCTATTTTATTATTTTTTATTGTTATTAATTTCACTTTATTAAAATTACCAATGAAGAAATTTTTTGATATCATTCTTGGAGTTGGAATTACTTATATTGGCTTAGTTTTATTCTTAGGAGCTGTTGAAACAGGATTTTTACCAATGGGGCAAAAACTTGGCATTGAATTTGCTGCCGATTCATCTAAATATTGGATGTTAATTTTAATTGGTGTCATTTTAGGAATTGCTGCGGTCTTTGCTGAACCTGCGGTCCATGTCTTAACTGATCAAATTGAAAATGTTAGCAGTGGTGCAGTGCATAAAAAAGCTGTTTTAGCGGCGTTAGCGATTGGCAATGGCTTAGCGATTGGCTTATCTATACTCCGTATTATTACTCCTGATTTTAATTTGCTTTATATCATTGTTCCAGGCTACGTTTTAGCTTTTGCTTTATCTTTCTTTGTTCCTGATATTTATTTCGCCATTGCTTTTGATTCTGGGGGAGTTGTTTCTGGACCGATGAATTCAACTTTTATATTACCTTATGCAATTGGAGCTTGTTATTCATTTAATAATAGTGGTGAAAAAATCATGACTGATGCTTTTGGGACTATCGCAGTAGTGGCGATGATGCCTTTATTATCCATTCAATTTATTGGTTTATTTGCTACCATTAAACACGCTAATCAAATCAAAGTTGCTCGTCACCGTATTAAAGAAGAATATGATGAACAAATCATCCATTTTTAAGGAGGTTATATGGCTAAAGTAGAAAAGAAAAGTTCTAAAAAAATAAATAATGAAAATGCCACTAGTGAAGTAACTCCTTTTGAACAAAATCACGTTATCACTCCTACTAAAATGGTGGTTGCTATTGTTCCTTATGGACAAGCAAATGGCATTGTTAAAATTTTAAATGAATTAGAATGCGCTATGACGTTAATTACTAATGGAGAGGGCACTTTCCAAAGAGAAGCAACGTTAAGTGGCTCTAAAAAACAAATTGTTTTTGGTTTTTTAAAAGAAAATAAAATAGAAGAATTCAAAGAGAAAGCACAAAAAAGGTTTTCCACTAGCAGCGCCACTAAAGGCGTCGCCTTCAGTATTCGCTTAACTAGCGTTGCAGGGGTGAGTGTTTATAAATTCTTAACAAATACACGAAATGTTGTAAAAAGAGGTAAGTAACATGGATAAAGTAGTTTCACAAAATGAATTAATTGTTTGTATTATCAACGATGGTTTTAGTGATGTTGTTATGACTGCCGCTAAAAATGCCGGAGCACGTGGTGGAACTATTTTTCACGGCAAAGGCACTGGCAATAAAGATATGGAAAAATTCTTTGGTATCTCTATTACTCCAGAAAAAGAAGTAGTTTTTATTTTAACTACCAATACTCAAAAAGATGATATTGTCTCCGCTATTTATAAAGAAGCAGGTTTAGATACACGTGGACAAGGTATTATATTCACTTTGCCAGTCGATGATTTTGTTGGCCCAACTTCCGTAAATAAATAGTTTATTCTTCGCTTTTTTTGTTTCTTGAATCGAATTTCTTTCTTAATTCAGTATTGAGAATCTTTTTTCTCATTCGATAGAAGTGAGGAGTGATTTCTACGAGCTCATCATTATTGATGTAATCTAGACAAGCTTCTAACGACATCTTGCGTGGCGATTTTAATACCACGGTGTTATCTTTAGTGGAACTTCTTACGTTAGTTAAATTCTTTTTCGCACAAACATTGACCGCTAAGTCGAATTCGTAGCGGTGTTCGCCAATAATCATTCCTTCATATATTTCGGTACCAGGCTCGATAAACATGGTCCCTCTTTCTTCAACGTGTTCAATTGAATAAGGAGTGGCAGTACCAGCTTCAGTAGCCACCAAAACACCGATTGGTCTTTC
The DNA here is from genome assembly GCA_963612735.1 of Gemmiger formicilis. Lineage (GTDB taxonomy): Bacteria > Bacillota_I > Bacilli_A > RFN20 > CAG-826 > CAVDWX01. The sequence goes on from CAVDWX010000082.1 coordinate 14,312, forward strand.
TCCTAATTTGTGAGTCGACATTTCTCGATATTCTTTATAGGTGTGAGATAAAATACCATATCCTTTGGTAAGGGTCATAAAATTTGTAATATATCCTAATAGTCCACGGGAAGGAATGACATATTCTAGAATGGTGACAGTCTCTTTAGCGTCCATATTTATTAATTCCGCTTCTCTATTTCCTAAAGTGGACATGACATCTCCCACATATTCATTAGGAACATCAATCATTAAATCTTCATATGGTTCACATTTAATGCCGTTTATTTCTTTAATAATCACTTGAGGTTTAGAGACTTCTAATTCAAATCCTTCACGGCGCATATTTTCAATTAATATGCCTAAATGGAGTTCACCTCTTCCTGAAACTATCCAAGATTCACTATCTGGAATTCTTTTTACTTTTAAAGCAACATCTTTTTGCGTTTCTTTAAATAATCTTTCTTCAATCTTTCGAGCGGTTAAAAGTTTCCCATCTTTTCCTGAAAATGGAGATGTATTTGTCCCAAATGTCATTTGAAGAGTGGGCTCATCTAATCTAATCGGTGGAAGTGGATCGATATTATTTAAAGCACATATCGTTTCTCCAACATTGATATCGGTCAAACCCGCAACAGCGACAATATTACCCGCTTCTGCATCATTAATTTCAATACGTTTTAAGCCACGATAACCAAATAATTTCAAGACCTTAAAGGTGGTTGTTGTTCCGTCATTTCTAGCCACTGAAACAGTATCGTTAACGTGAATTGTGCCTCTTTTAATGGTTCCAATTCCGATACGTCCAACGAAATCATTATAATCTAATAGTGCCACTTGAAGTTGAAGAGGACCATTTACATCCACTTTCGGTGCGGGTATTTCATCAATTATCATCTGTAATACAGCATCCATTCCTGGAACTTGGGTATTAGGATCTTCACTTAATGAGCTAGTTCCTTTTAAGGCTGAAGTATAACAAACTTTAAAATCTAATAAATCATCAGGGGCTCCTAATTCAATAAATAGATTTAAAACTTCATCTAATGTTTCCTGAATATTTATGTTTGCTCGATCGACTTTATTAATGATTACGATTGGTTTTACATGGGCTTGTAAAGCTTTTTTTAGGACAAATCGAGTTTGAGGCATTGTCCCTTCAAAGGCATCCACTAATAATAAGCAACCATCCACCATGTTCATTATTCTTTCGACTTCACCGGAGAAATCAGCGTGCCCTGGAGTGTCTAAAATATTAATAATTGTGTCGTGATAAACTATAGAAGTAGTTTTAGCTAAGATCGTAATTCCTCTTTCTCTTTCAAGGTCATTGCTGTCCATTGCGCGGTCAATTATTTCTTCATTACTTCTAAATGTTCCTGCTGTTTTAAGAAGCTGATTAACTAATGTTGTTTTACCGTGGTCAACATGGGCGATAATGGCAATGTTTCGAATATTCATAAGATAATCTTCCTCCTAAAAAATGCTTTTCTATAATAGAAAAGAGATTGATTAAATGCAAGAAAAAGAAGAATTGAGTATGTATAATCGCTAACGACCATTAACTTTTTTAAAACCTATCACAGATAGCTGGATGTATTTTTGGCTGGATTTTATTTAGAAAAACATCTTTTCGAAGATTAAAAAAAATGGTCTGAGACACTATTTGACTGGTTTATTAGTTAAGCAAGTTATTCAAACTATTGATATGCTATATGACATATATTTTAGAAGCTATGAAGAATTTAAAGGTGTTCGTAGAATAACACATTATCAATATCCTAAAGAAGTGATAAGAGAAACGGTTTGTAATGCTATAATTCATCGAAATTATTGTCAATGCAATATATGATTCAAATAAAAGTTTTTCCCGATAAAGTAATGATGTTTAATAATTGTATTTTTCCCGTTAGGTGGACAGTAGAAAATTTATTTAAATCCAATGAATCAAAATCAATTAATCCACTTATTGCTTATGAGTTTTATATGATGGGTTATATTGATGTCTGGGGAAGAGACATTGATAAGATTGCTAGTGGCTTAAAAGAAGCTGGTCAAGAGATGCCAGTGTTTGATGAATCGACATATAGTTTTTGCATAACCTTAAAACCAAAATTCTTAGAAAGTGATATTTTAAACGAAAAAGAAAAGTCACAAAAAAGTCACAAAAAAGTTACAAAAAAGATACTACTATTACAAAAAATATGGCATTAGTTCTTGAAATTATTAAAAATGACCCCTATATTCTTACTAGCGATATTGCTGTTCAGCTAAATATTAAACGTGAAACAGTTTCTAGAAGCATTTCAAAATTGAAAAAACTTGGCTTTATAACTCGTGTTGGAAAAACAAAAGGTGGATATTGGAAACTAATAAATAGCGTTCTTTTCTTTTCTTTATTTGACTAACGATTACTTTTGTATTCCTGTAATTATTAAATCGATTTCATCTTTTCTTTTCACTATTAAATTATAAAATTATGAAAATGATTTATTTTATTAAGAATAATGGCACTTTCTAATGTTATTTTTTAAAAATACCATAAAATGTTGATGAGGTTTTAAAAATGGAAAAGTTTATTAATTCGAGTTTTGTTCGTGAAATGGCAGATATTACTTTAAATATGTATTCCCAAGGTTGGGATGAAAGAAATGGTGGTAATGTTTCTTATCTCCTACATGAAGACGAAGTTCGACAATATTTTAAAGAAGATAATTTTATTAGAGATATACCTTTAAATTTTGAAGTTCCTGATAATGTGGATGGCCTTTATTTTCTTATTACTGGAACTGGAAAATATTTTAAAAACGTTATTAAAGATCCAGAAACAAATTTAGGATTAATTAAAGTGTTTAAAAAAGAAAAAGTTGCTAAGTTATTATGGGGCTATAAAGATGGAGGCAAATTTACTTCTGAATTTGCGGCACATTTATTAACTCACTCCACTAGATTAACAGTTGATAAAGAACATCGCATTGTTATGCATACGCATCCTACATATACCTTATGTATGACAGCGTGTGTAAAAACTGATACCATTGAATTTACTCGTAAATTATGGAAATCTAACACAGAAGCAGTAGTGGTTTTTCCCGATGGAGTGGGAGTTCTTCCCTGTATGGTGTGTGGCACTAACGAGATTGGAGTCGCCACCGCTAATTTGATGGCAAAACATCGTCTTGTGACTTGGACTAACCATGGTGTATATGGGGTGGGAAGAAATATTGATGAAGCTTTTGGCCTAATTGAAACAGTCGAAAAGACTGCACAAGTATATATGCTCACCTTAAATCATGTGATAAATGAAATTCCTGATGAAGTTATATTAGGATTAATCAAACTTTGGAATTTAAAAGTTCTACCTGGTGTTATTGAAGAAAAATAAATATGAAATATTATCTTTCTATTGATTTAGGCGCCACCAGTGGTAGACATATTGTAGGATATAAAAATAATAACGAAATTATCTTAGATGTTGTTCATACATTTCCGACTGGAATGAAAGAATCAAGTGATGGCCTAGTGTGGGACATCCCTTATTTATTTAGTGAAATAAAATTAGGAATTAAAAAAGCGTTTACTAAATATAAAAGTCTTGTTTCATTATCAATTGATACTTGGGGAGTGGATTATGTTTTAATGAATAATGAAAATGAAATTCCTCCTTTTTATACCTATAGAAATGAAAGAAACATTAAATCTAGCGAGGAATTGCATAAAATTATTCCTTTTCATGATTTATATTTTATAACCGGAATTCAATATCAAGCTTATAATACTATCTATCAACTCTTTGATGATTTAAAGAAAGGCCGATTAGAAAAAGCTAGCGATTATTTAATGCTACCTTCTTATTTTGTCTATAAATTAACAGGAAAGAAAACTCATGAATATACTGATGAATCAACTGGGTCATTAATTGATCCTTATACCCATCAATATGCTTATGATTTATTTGATAAAGTAGGTTTACCGAGAAGATTATTTGATGCTTTAAAACAACCAGGCTATATAGTTGGCGATTTACTTCCTGAAATACAAGATTATGTAGGCGGTAATACTAAAGTAATACTCTGTGCAAGCCATGATACAGCGTCTGCTTTTGAAGCTGTTGAAGCAGATGATGGTATTATTTTAAGCAGTGGCACATGGTCTTTAATTGGCATTAAATCAAGCATTGCTATATGTAATGAGGAATCTTTAACCGCTAATTTCACTAACGAAGGTGGAATTAATTATATTCGTTTCTTAAAAAATATTATGGGTATGTGGCTCGTTAATCAGCTTCAAGTTCAAAATAACATCGATTATTTGAATATTATTCCTCATCTTAAAGATAATCCCTATATTGAAACATTTGATGTCAATGATCCCTCTTTAGTGGCACCTAAGAACATGAAAGAAGCTATTGTTAAATTATTAGAAAATAATCCACCAAAAAGCGATGAAGATTTACTTAATTCCATCTATCATTCATTAGCTAAGGCTTATAAAGAAGCGTGCGATAGTATTGAAAAAATTACGAATCATAAGTATTTTAAAATTTATGTAGTTGGTGGTGGAGCCAAAAATTTATATTTAAATTCTTTAATTGAAAAATACACTAATAAAAAAGTAATTTCAGTTTGTGATGAAGCCACAAGCTTAGGAAATATTAAATTACAAATGAAAGTTTTATAAAGCGAGGTATAAATATGCGTAAATATGTAAAAGAACAATTCGCTCGATATGGAATTGATGTTTACAAAGCGATGAAGAAATTAAGCAATGTTAAAATTTCACTTCACTGTTGGCAGCTCGATGATGTTTCAGGTTTTGAAAATTCAATTTCCTTAAATGGAGGCATACAAACTACTGGTAATTATCCTGGAAAAGCCAGAAATTTTAATGAATTAACCGCTGACTTGGATGAAGCTTTAAAATATATTCCTGGAAGTAAAAAACTAAATCTACACGCTATTTATCAAGTGGGTGAAATAGTGGAACGCTCTGATATTGGTATTGCTCAATTTAAACCTTGGGTAGATTACGCTAAAAGTAGAGGATTAGGATTAGATTTTAATCCCACTATTTTTTCTCATAATATGCTCATGGATGGTTTAAGCCTTTCTTCCCCTGATGAAAAGGTTCGAGAATACTGGATTAAACATTGCGTCAACTCTTTAAAAATAACTGAATATTTTGGAAAAGAATTACATCAAAGAGCTTTAATGAATATTTGGATTCCAGACGGTTTAAAAGATGTTCCTTGTGACCGACTTGGGCCTCGCAAAAGACTAGAAGAATCCTTGGATAAAATATTAAAAGGATATAAATATGATAAAAAAGTGATGGATGTTTCAGTAGAATCTAAAGTTTTTGGTATAGGCGTTGAAAGTTATACTGTCGGTTCTAATGAATTTTATTTAAATTATGCTTCGAAAAGAGGAATTTTAAATCTTATCGATACTGGTCACTTCCATCCCACTGAAAATGTCGCCGATAAGATATCTTCTATGTTAGCTTTTTATCCTCGATTAGCTTTACACGTTTCTCGACCCGTTAGATGGGATAGCGACCATGTTTTAAAGCTAAATGACGATCTTCAAGAAGTAGCGGATGAACTCGTTAAATGTAACGGTTTAGATAAGACATATATTGGTTTAGATTATTTTGATGCTTCAATTAATCGTGTTGCAGCGATGGTAATAGGAGCTAGAAATATACAAAAAGCACTTTTAAGAGCTTTATTAACACCTTGGGATATCTTAAAAGCCGCTCAAGATAGTTATGATCACACCAAGTGTTTGGAATTATTTGAAGAAATTAAAACCTTACCTTGGAATGAAGTATGGGATGAATATTGCTTAAAACAAGGTGTTGGTCTTGACTATGAATGGTTTGATAAAGTAAAACAATACGAGAAAGATGTTCTTTTAAAACGAAAATAAATATTAAGCGTTCGGTTTTTGCTTTTTACGATAATCGTTAGGAGAGCAGTTAAACACTTTCTTAAAGTTATTATAGAAGCTTAAATTGTTCTCATAACCAATAAGCTTAGTAATCTTAGAATTAGAATAATCGGTATACGTTAGATAGTATGCCGCTTTTTCTATCTTCTTTTCGATGATGATATCTTTAAAAGACTTGCCAGTTTTGCTTTTCACTAAAGCTGAAAAATATTTAGAATGATAACCAAAATAAGATGATGTTCCTTCTAATGAGATGGTATCAATATTTTGATTAATGTATGTATATAATCTAGTTGTAAATTCATCGTTATTTGAATCATTATTAGTTTTAAGCATTTCCATTAATAGAAGCACCAAAAGATTATCGAAAGAAGTTTGTGAATATTCTTCGTTATTCAAAAACATTTCGATTAAGACGTCGATTAATTTCTTAAATATCTTAGTGAGATTTTTACAAACGATATATTTATTTTCATTCCTTTTATCTTCACTAAAGAAACATTTGGAATCGAATAAAACTTTATAATATGAAGATTTAAAGAATTCTTTATCTATAATAATGTTCAACACAATTGCGTCTTCACTAGTTCTTAATACTGAATGTTTAATTCCAGGGAATTGAATGATGCACTGGTTCTCATTAAGAGAAATGATATCGTTATAAATATCATTGATTAGTTCGCCTTTATAGACATAGATGATTTCGTAAAAGTTATGGTAATGAGGAATATCATTAAATAATGGATTATGGAGTGAGATATTAATATTACCTTTACCTAAGGCAACGATATTATCAGGAAAACAAACTTCATGCTCTTTTAAATATGCACGAATTGATTCCAAATCATCACTACATTTTCCTTCAGCTACTTTTAAGATAGCCTCATCCACATTGCAATTTTTTTGTTGCAATTCTTCATATAATGTTTTGTTCATATTTTTATGATACTACTTTTTTATATCAAAAAGTATAAAAAAATCAATATTCAATACATATTATTTATAATAATAATTCATGTGTGTAACGATGCTTGTTGATAAATATTAATCAATATATTAACAATGCTTATTTGAATATTTAAGTTCGTCTCCATGTGAGGAAAAAAGTTTAGGTTAAATTATCATTTCTTCCATTTCTTCTAAGGTTCTTTTTGTAGGATTATAAACAATCGTTTTAACTTCGAATTTGTTGAATGTTAAATTGATTGAAGCGTCGCCTAATATTAATAATGCTTTTTTAACATTTTCATCATTATTAAATAAACGCAAAACATAATTATTATCTTTATCGCTTTGTTTTAATGTTACTAATTCTATTTCCTTATTAGTTAAATTAAGTTCGATATCTTTTTCTGAAATATGATATTCAGTTGGAAAAATATTAATTGCGAATGGTTTCATTAAAAATAATTTAGCTTCATTAGGTAGATCCTTTTTGTTGAATAAACCAATTCGATAATGATAATCGCGCTGGCCTTGATCTAAGCGGTCGTAGTAGCGATTTTTATGGATGAGCGGTCTATCTTCTCCCATTGGATGGGCGCAGTAAACAGCGTGGCGGAGTAAAGATAGATATATCGTTCCGTCTTTATAACTAGATCCGAAAGTGCTTTTATTTAAAATTCCAAAGACTTTCTCTTCCCCAAAATCAATGTATTGAAAACGATGTGAAGCGCATTCTCTTCCATCTTCATATAGTCTTTCTTGCCCGAATATTTCTTCGCCGTAATACGCTCCTTTTTTAGCAAGAGGTAAAGCAAGCTTAAACATTTTATTTGCCCCGATAGAATAGATTGAAGCATTAATATCAACTGTCTTTTCTTCTTTATTAATGGTGTAGCAAATTCGAGCTCTATTTTCTTTGTCTTTAAAGAAAGATTCTACGCGCAACATAACTGGTCCATCTTCGATAATTTCAATGGGTTGAAGTCCTATAAATGGCCCTTCTTTTTCTACCTCTTTTAAAAGTGGAAGAGGATGTCCGTTTTTCCCTAAGCCTTTTAAATCCTCCTTTCCCATTGCCCATGGATCCTCATGGTCATCATAGATATAAGGAGTAAATAAGCCACCTGAGGCATATTCTACGCTATTCATTTTAAATGATTTTAATAATCCTGAAGTTTTTGATATACAGACATAAAAATCATCATTTTCATATATGATATCGTTTTTAACGATTGGGAACTTTTTAGCGTTTTTGCCATGTTTTATACTAACGTATGCATCAAATCTATTCATACTCATTGGCTTTAAATCGGCCATAAAAGCAACACGTAATCGCCATATTGAATTAATCATTGATCTTTCCGCAATATTTTGACTTATTAATATATTTCCATTGATATCTTTAACTGTTATTTCAGCATAATCATCTAATCCCATATTATGAGCGGGCAAAGTCCATTCACCTTCAACAATAGTGTGCTCTAATCTCGATGAAGAAGAAAACACAAATAGTGGATAAGCACCATTTTCTGCCTTTTTAAAATTTTTCGCTAACGCAAAGAAAGCCCGAGCTTTACATTTTTCATAGCCCCTCATTGCTCTATTTAATAAACGAAGACCGTATTCCATATTGTCTTTGATAGCATCCCCAGGAAGAATGTCATGAAATTGGGCAAATAATAAATCTTTCGTCGCATTTTTAATTTCTTCTTTAGGATAAGGTATCCCTGTTCTAATAGAAGCCATCGAACATATCTTTTCCGTTTCTAATAACAATTTCTCCGCTTCTATATGTTTGATTTTAAAATCGCTTGAAGAGGTATAACATCCCGGCATAGAAGGAATTAATGATTCTTGACAAATATATGTAGGATGTATGTCAGAAAAAAACTTACTTAAAGTACTATGAATATAGGTGGTGTCTTTATCTTTACTTTCTTCAATTAGTGAAGCTAAATCAGTTAAATCTTTTCGTGAAGGTCCTCCACCGTGATTGCCCACTCCCCACATTTGTAAGACTTTTTCATGTTTATCATTTTGTCCACCCCATATTTCAGCACATTCTCGAGCAGAACCCATTGGAGTGTTGTAGCGGAAACATCTTACCGCTTTTATTTTTGAACCATCATATCCTTCCCAAATAAATTGTTCATCTACCCAGTCTTTTTCAAATTCGAAGGGTCTCATGAAGACATATCCATCTTGTCCACATTTTTTAAGAATTTGTACTAGTCCTCGGCTATGTCCAAAAGGATCAAAATTAGTGGCTATATTTGGAAAGTAACCAAAGCGATCAAGAAAATATTGCTTTCCGTATTGAAGCTGGCGAACCATTGACTCCCCACAAGGAAGCATACAATCAGGTTGAAGATACCACCCTCCACTTATTATCCATTTACCTTCTTTTACTGCTTTTTGGATTTCTTTAAATAGACCGTTATCATATTCTTCCACCCATTCGTAAAGATTAGCTTCGCCGTGGTGAAAGGGAAAAATAAATTCTTTTCCTAAATTTATAGCACTTGCAAATGTTGCAAGAGCGGAGCTAGCTCCTTCTTCAAATTCCCAGTGCCACATGGGATCGATATGTGCCGCTGCTACTAGGTATACTTTTTTCATTTTTATGCCTCTAATATTTCATTGTTGTTAAATTAATTTTATAAGTCGTTTTTAAGACAACAAAGATAAATATTCAAATTTTCATCAGGCATTACTTTTTTATTTATGAATATAGAATGTTTAAAATGTAAATGTCGTTTTAGTGAGTTTCTCTTTACGAAATACATGATTGTTTTTATTCATTTTTTGGCTCATCTCTGTATTCAATGCGGTTCATATTTGACAGAGTTGTTCGAAACCACAATGATAATTCGCTAAAGAATGATGTTGCATCATAATTAGGATATGCTTTTTTTGTTCTTTTTTCCCTTCAGCGTAGTTTTTAGCAAAACTCAATTTGTTCAAGATGTTAACGAGTTTAAGATTTCTAAAATACTGAGTACCATAAAGGATATCGTTTAATTCATAGCGATAAAGATCTCCAGCATTTGTGGCTTCCATCTTATTGTTATAAAAGTGATGTTTACTCATAAAATTTCCACTTTAAACATAAAATTAACCATAACTATTACTTGATATATAGACAATATCGTTTTGACAAATTAAACTTTTTTTGTGTTTGAAGTAGGAATGTTAATGATTAACTAAAATATTTTGCTTTATATTTTATTTTTCAAAATTGCTAAATGATTATGATTACAAAAACTATTAATGAAGCTATCTATTATGCTTATAAACATCTTGGATTAGATGAGGAAGATATCGTTTATTTTACGAACTTATTATTGAGCTATTTTAAACAAGTTACTCCTTATAAAGGTGAGATTGATAAAAGCCATATCGATAGTTTGAAAGTACCTGATGAAATAATTGAATCCATTACTTCTTATCTCATTAGTGAAGGACTAGATAGTAACGAAGCAAATCGAAGAGCAATTTACGTTTTAGGTATATTATCACCTCGACCGAGTGATGTAATAACTAACTTTTTTGAAAAATATAAAATAAATAAAGAAAGTGCGACTAAGTATTTATACGATTTATCTATTTATAATGGCTATATTGCTAAAACTCAAGTTGATAAAAATGAATGGTGGTTAGCTAAATTTGATGATGGCTCAGATATTGAGATATCAATCAATTTATCGAAACCAGAAAAGAATAATAAAGATATCGCTAAATTATTAAAACCATCCACTTATGATGAATATCCTAAATGTTTACTTTGCAAAGAGAATCTTGGTTTTGAAGGTAACGATCATCATCCAGCTAGAGAAAATATTAGAATTATCCCATTAACATTAGATAACGATATTTGGTATTTTCAGTATTCTCCTTACGTTTATTATAATGAGCATTGTATTTTGTTTTATAAAGACCATATACCGATGGAGATATCGTCTTGGACTTTTAGATGTCTATTTGATTTTATTGACCAATTTCCACATTATTTTATTGGTAGTAATAGTGACCTTCCAATCGTTGGAGGCTCAATTCTTAATCATGAACATTTTCAAGGTGGAGAACATCTTCTTCCTTTATTATTAGCCAAAGATAAGATTGTTATCGAAAGTAGTTATAAGAATACCGTTATATCAATCGTCGATTTTTATAACACCGCCATTAGATTAAAAGGAAAAGATAGAAATGAGATGTTAACGATTGCTAATAAAATATTAAATACGTGGTTAACATATGATGACAGCCTTAACTCTATTATTTCAAATGACGATGAAGGTAGACATAACGCTATTACGCCACTATTAAGAAAAAATGGCGGCAATTATGAATTAACTATTATTTTAAGAAACAATAAATGCAACGATTTTTATCCGGACGGTATTTTTCATGCCCATCCTAAGTACCATCACATTAAAAAAGAAGGAATTGGTTTAATTGAAGCCGCAGGATTATTCATTTTACCCGCTAGGCTTAAAAGGCAATGTATAGAAGTCGAAGATGTGATAGCAAAAGGATATAACAAAGAACAATATCTTGAAATATATCCTGATTTAGTTATCTTTTGTGACATGATTAAAGAGATGAAAGAAAAACATATTTCTAGTAAAGAATATATAAATAATGTTTGTAAGCATATTTTAATTAACACTGCAGTTTATAAGAATACTGAATTAGGACAAAAATCATTACTTAAATTTATTGAGGTAGCCATCAATGACTGATCAAGAAGCATATTTAAAAGCCGAACAACTATTTATTGATAATTTTAATTCTCAACCATCAATCAAAGAAATTTCTTATGGAAGATTAGAATTAATTGGCAATCACACCGATCATCAACATGGCAAATGTCTTGTTGCTACATGTAGTCTAGGAATAAGAGGATATATTCAAAAAGATGAGAATTTAGTTTCAATTGCTAGTCAAGGATATGAAACGTTTTCTTTTGGCGCTGATGAGTTAGATTTTAATATTGATGAAGGTTACAACACTAAGTCATTAACCAAAGGCGTTTTATTCGCTTTAAAATCAAAAGGCTATAAAATTGGAGGCTTTAAAGCTGCTTTAGTTAGTGACATTTTCATAGGAGCGGGTGTTTCTTCTAGCGCTGCTTATGAAATGTTTATAGCTGAAGCGATTAATTATTTATATAACGATAATCAAATTCCTAAAATTGAAATGGCTAAAGCTGGCCAATATGCGGAAAATGTCTATTTCAATAAGGCTAGTGGTTTGCTTGATCAATGTGGAAGCGTTTTTGGGGGCGTTTCTTATCTAGATTTTAAAGATTTTAATAATCCTCTTGTCGAACCAATTCAATTTCCTTCTTCTTGGCCTTTATCGATATTTTTAATCAATCCAGGTTCATCTCATGAAGGATTAAATGATTTATATAGTCAAATGCCAAATGATATGAAAGAAGTGGCGAAAGTCATATTTAATAAAGATATATTAGGAGAAGTTAGCGAAAAAGAATTTGTAGAGGCTTTGAGTAACATAAATTGGTCTAAAGTCTCTAAAAGAGCGAAAAACAGAGCAATTCATTACTTCAACGAAATTAAACGAGTTGATCGAGCCTTTCAAGCTATTAAAGAACATAATCTTGATGCTTTTTTAGAAATAATTAAAGAAGGCGAATTATCGCAAGAAACATTATTAAAAAATGTGATGATCTCAAATCAATATAATAAAAGTCCTTTACAAGCCGTCAATAGAGCTAATTTATTTTTAAATAAAGGAGCCGCTCGAGTAATGGGTGGTGGTTTAGTGGGTACTACCATTAATTTTGTCCCTCTTGATGAAAGAGAAAAATTTATTAATGGAATAAAACAATTTTATAAAGAGGAAAGTATTGTTGAAGTATATATTCCTTCTTTTGGCGCTCACACAATAAAATAAAAAAGTAAGATTTTGCTTTAATAAAAAAAGTTATTTTTGTTTAAAATTGATTTTTTATAGTTTTGAAATAAAATTAAGTAAGAAATCAATTACACGATTTAGATTAAAAAGAAGAAATTAATCTATGAAATTTAAAAAGACTTTATTCTTCCTATCTATTATTGCTTTATTTTCATCTAATTTAGGTGGGATTTCTTATGAACCTAAAATAGCATATGCTCAAGAAAATAGCGATTATCTTTCTAAAACTATTAATATTGGCGAATATGTTTCAATAAATAGTAGTGGTGGCTCATTTTATTTATCTTTTAATAAACACCAAGATGTCGGTGAAACCGCTCGATTTTCATACATCATCGATCAATTTGATGTCGATAACGATGCTTTAAAAAATAATGCCGGCTTCTTCTTAAGCGACGCTAGTTCTGTTGCTAAAAGTTATATTGATGATAGTGGAACGAATTATAAATCTTTTGCGGATGTTATTAATGACTCAACTCTTGCTACGCCAAATAGCGTTGATGAAATTAAGTATGCTTGTTTTAAAGAAAAAATATTTACTTCTATTTTGCCGGTAGCGGTTGGATCTAATGTTAACGTCATCGTTAGAAATGGTGTATATGATTATAGTCAAGTAACTCTTGGAGATAATTTTAATGATAGAAAGATTGATGATGGCTGCTGTTATGGCTATTATTTTGATGGAATTGATATCAAAATGTCCTTTTTATTAGGGTTTCTTTTTCCTAATCAATCATTAACTATTTACTATCGAGATGGAGTGGACATCAGTGTAAACGATGAGGCTATTAATCCCACTATTAAATCTGAAACATTTACTGTTTTAGATGTAAAAGATGATTCTATATGGTCTCCTGGTTCTCTTCCTTTTTACAATTCTTCATTAGCGTATATTCCATTTAGTAAAAACCCTGTCGAAAAAGGTTATATTGTTGAATATGATCATATCGAAATAAACGATCAAAAGAGTAGTGCTAGTCTTATCTCTGATGGATCGCGTTATTATGTTGTATGTAAACTTTCATCAATCGATACATTAAACGTTATATCTTCTTCTAGAGTTGGAAATGAAGATGAAAACGTTACTATTCACGATTTATATGATGTCTCTAATCAAGTGAGCATTACATATAATGGCAATGATGTTTTTAATACAAGTGAAAACGGAAAAATTGGACTTGGCAATATTCCTAATAGCGTGAACAACGCTTTCCGTTTCAATATAACTCTATCTTCTTATCACTACACTAAATTCGGCATTTGGACATCCAATAGTGGTCTTTGGTCTAATTTTGGCTACATTATTAGATTTGGTCCTGATAAACATGTTTATATTCTTAATGGTGAAGAAATTGAGTACGCTAAAGGAGCAAATGATAGCGTTGTACCAGGTAATACATTTTCTGTTGTGGTTGGTTTATGTAAAATCTCTGATGAAAATAACCATTGGTACGCTAATCGCATTTATGTTGATATCAATGGAGAAAGAACAGTTGAATATAATGATTTTGAACGTTGTTCACTTGGCTCAGCTATTATCGCTCCTTATTTCGATGCTTTAAATTTAACTGTTACATTTAAGGATTATCGTCTTAATGAATTAGTGAAAGTTAATTATGAAAATAATGAACATGTTCAAACTAATAGTCCTTCATATGTTTTAAAAGGACAACCTGCTACATTTAGCTTTAAACTTGATGAAGACTATAAATTTAATACTTTTAAATGTAATGGCGAAGATATTTTATCTAAGTTGACGCTTGTTAACGGCATATATATATATATATATGAAGTTGATAATGACGATAGTGCAATAGATTTTAGTTATACATTAATTGATAATGTTTCAGTTTCTTTATCTTTAAGCGGATCTTTTGTTGAAGCTAATTATGATACAAATCCTCTTTATGGTTCTAGGCCCACTATTTCGTTTACCCTATTAGATGGTAAATCTCCTTCTTCTATCAAGGTTAATGGAATTGAAAAAGTTGAATCCGTTTATCGTTACAATAAAATCTATCATCTAGATTTAGATGCATTAACTGACGATACAATCGTTAATATTGAATGTGAAGATAAAAATTATGCTGTTACTTATCTTAATAATGATAATTCACACGTGACAGTTAGCTTTGAAAAAGAACTCGTTCCCATTGGTGGATCAACTCGCATTAATATCGTTTTAGAATATGGCTATTTAATCGATAATTTACAAATTGAAGGAGAAGCAACGCTTTTCACTTATGGAGGAGCCTATTTTATCGAGGATGTATATAGCGATATCAAAGTTAACATCACTACTAAAAAAGAAGAAGAAATCGCTAATGAACCCGTTAACGAATTTGATTGGGCGACATGTGTTTCAATTATTATTTATTCATTATCTAGCGTAGTCTTTGTTGCTTTACTCGTTTCCTCTTTAATTTTAAGAAAGAAGGTCAATAAATAATGCTTCTTTCTCGACAACTTTTAAAACCACATAAATTGGACGGCAAGAAATTTGACTGGCGTAAATTAATTTTTATTTTAATCATGCTTTTCCCGGCTTTATTTCACCTCATCTTATTTTGGGGCGGAGTGGAAGTGAAAACTATCATGATGGCTTTTACTAATGCGAATACGGGTGAATTTTGTGGGTTTGATAATTTTACTTTTATTATTAAACGATTTTTCGACACTAATGACCATTTCATTATTTTTGTAAGAAATACTCTTATTTATTTTGGTATTCAGTTACTACTTATTCCTGCTGGAATGTTTGTTTCTTATCTTATTTATCGCAAGATGATTGGAGCTTCGTTTGTTAAAATCGTTTTATATTTACCTTGTGCAATTTCTTCCATTTTATTTTCTTCTTTATATATTCGACTATTTTCTCCTAGTGCTGATTGGGGATTACTATCGAGTTGGTTTGGAATTGGAGATAGTTTGTCCGACTTAATTATTAATCATTCACTCGCCTATATGATTATTTATGATGTCTGGGTGGCAATCGGTGGCAATTTATTTATTTGGATAGGTGGAATGAGTCGAATTCCTCAATCTGTTTTTGATGCCGCTAAGTTGGACGGAATTCCTCCATCTAAAGAATTTAGCAAAATTGTTTTACCGATGATGTGGCCAACTTTTGTTACCATGATTACTCTTACTGTTGTTGGTTTATTTGGGGCAGGTGGGTCTAATTTGTTATTAGGAACTGGTCCAGAAACATTTTCAATTTCTTATTGGATGTATCAGATCGTTTTAGGCGGTGATGAATCTAGTTATAATTATGCTTCCGCTGCTGGACTAATATTCACTTTACTAACTATCCCCATCTTAGTGGGTTCACGTATATTTTTGAAAAAACATGGGGAGGCCGTCGAATACTAATATGAAATTATTTGATTCTATTAAAAGTAAACGTGCTTCTCGACCTAGCGTTCCACTTTCTCAGCGCATTAACGCTAAATTTAGAAGACAAGTAAGTGAAGGGCCGTTATTTAATATCGGTGCATTGATAGTTATTATTTGGTCTATTTCATTTGTTTTTATTCTCATTTGGGGATTTAATCTCTCATTGATGTCCAATGATGAAATGATGAATGATAAGGCTCATTTCTTCACCCATTCATTTGCTTTTTCTAATTACATTGAAGCTTTTAGGTCGCTTAATTTTAACAACACCAATTATTTTGGATTACTTTTAAATTCATTATGGTTTTCAACCGGATCAACCATTATGAAGCTTGTTGCCACAGTCTTTTTTGCTTATGTTATCGCTCGATTTTCCTTCCCAGGACGTAAAATATTATATTTATTCGTCTTAATTCAAATGATGCTTCCGGTATATGGACAAACTGCCGCTAACTATAAGCTTCTTTCTAGTTTAGGATTAGTGGATTCCCCTTTGTTTTTATTAGCTATGGGAGCGGGACACGGCATGTATTTTATGATTTGCCATAGTTATTTTGAAACTTTGCCAAAAGATTATGAAGAAAGTGCTCGCATGGATGGTTGTGGTTATTTTAGAACCTTCTTCCAAATCATGCTTCCTCTTGCCACACCCATTCTAGTTTGTATAGGTTTAATCACATTCATTTCATGTTGGAATGATTATCAAACCACGCTACTTTATTTGCCTCATTGGCGTACTCTTACTTCAGCGCTTTATTCATATAGTGAAATCACGCTCCATTCTTCTAATGGTTCTATTGCTGTTTATTTTGCGGGTGTATTTATGAGTGCTTTACCCATTGTCATTCTTTATATCCGCTTTAATAAAATCCTTATGTCAAATATGACGATAGGTGGAATAAAAGGATAAATATTTAAAGGAGATTTAATAATAAATATGAAAAAGATTAACAATTTACTCTTATTATCTGTCGCTTTATTTTCTATTACTTTATCGAGTTGTGGAAAACCAAAAGTCGATAACGATACTGAAGATGTTACCAATTTAAAAATCATGATTTTAAATAAAGGTTATGGTACTACTTGGTTAAATAAAATTGCTGATAATTTTAAAAGCAAAAATCCTGATGTTAATGTCAGCATTGAAGTGGCGAGCACTAAGGATAACATCACGACCTCTTTAAAGGGTGGAAAGAAAAATAACGATTATGATTTATATTTTGATGTTAGTGATAATCAAATCGGATCCTTACTCAATACTTTTTCTTCAATCGATGGTGGCTTTTATAAATTAGATGATTTATTTAACATGACCATTCCTAATGAGTCTATTACTTATGGGGATAAGATGTTTGCTTCAATGAAAAACGAATTGCTCATGAGCGATAATCATTATTACGCTACTCCATGGGCTACTTCAACTTTAGGCTTATATTACAATAAAACGGTTTTAGATACTGTTCTTGGTAATGACTATAACATCCCTGTTACTAGCGATGAATTAGTAAGTTTTGGTAAAGATTTTGTTTTCAAAAGTGGAGAAAATAACACTTATTTATTATTTGCTAAAAATAGTGATCTCATCGCTCGTACTTTATTCATCACCTGGTGGGCGCAGTATGAAGGTATTGAAAATTATAATAATTTTACTAATGCGACCTATTATGATGATGCAACAGGAAGAACTTATAAAAACGATGTGAGAATTTATACACAAACAGGTCGATTAGAAGCTTTAAAAGCCATTGAACCACTGACACGCGCTGATAAAAATAATGGTTATACACTCGGTTATAGTGGTGCTTCAACGGTAAACTGGGCCACTGATTTTAAGAAAATTCAAAACGATTTTTATAACGCTAATAAGAAATTTGCTCTCATGCCAAGTGGCGATTGGCTTGAAAATGAAAGCGGAGTTGATAGCAAATCAACAGTTATGATGATGAAAACGCCAGTTGTCTCATCAATTATCAATATTCTTGAAGATAAAACAATTAAAGATGATGCTACATTAGCAAAAGTTGTTAGAGCTATCGATAATGGTGAAACCTCATTTGCGGGAGTTAGTGATAAAGATTTTGCGCGTGTTAAAACCGCTCGTAATACGACTATGTCAATGGCTAACTTCCATATTGCTTATATCCCTGCTTACGCAAATGCATCGAAATTAGCAATTTCCTTTTTGCTAAATATGGCGACCGATGAATGCATCGATATTTATAAGCAAAATGTCAAAGGTGGATTCTTACCATTTAAACATACTTATTCTTCCTCTATTTCATTAACTGAAACTGAAAAAAGTATTTCTAAAATCAATGAAAATAGTGAATTTGTCTTCTATTCTTTAAAAAATGAAATTTTCTATAAAGGCACTGCTTTATATTACAATTTAGAAACTGCTCAAGGTTATCCTATGGAACATGCTTTAAATGTTAAAAGTACTGATCGAGGATATAGTACCGCTCAAACATTCTTTGATAATTTCAATACCTATTACGCTAACGGGGCATGGCAAGATAAGGTTATTGCAAAACTTTAATTATTAAGTTATCTAAGGAGAAAACAATGAAAAGAATTTATCTTTTAGGAGCAACGTTATTCACTGGCTTAGGCCTTCTTATTTCAGGTTGCTCTAATAATAGTGGTGGTTCTATATTCTCTCCTTTAACGATTTGGAGTGTTTCTAGTTTAGAAAGAATTGATCGAAATATAGAAGTAAGTGACACTAAACAAAAATCAATGAATATTTTAATGGCTAAAAATGAAAAAGAAGGCGCTCAATTGATGTTAAGAAGCTCTTCTGATATCAAAGCATATGATATAAGTGTTACTGATTTGGTATCTAGTGACAATCGCTATGTCATTTCAAAAGATGATATTAGTCTTTATAACTCTAAATACATTTCTAGTGTTGGAATTGATAATAAATACAATAATCCATCTTTACCCGCTGGGAGTGTGGTTCCCGATGCATTACTTCCTTTTGATGTTGCTATTGAATACGGTGAAAATACGCTTCCTAAAAATGTTAATCAAAGCGTTTATATCGAAGTTAAAACTACTAAATCAACTCAACCTGGCATTTATAACGGGAAAATCCAAGTTTTAGCGGACACTTATTCACATCTAGTCCCAATCACGGTTGAAGTAATCAATTATTCGATTCCTGATGAACCTAGTACCGCTAATTATTTTGCGAGATGGGGTACTGAACATTTTAATAGTGCTGAACTATCTTGTGATGAAGAAATTACCACTAAATATTACGAAACAATGCTCGATTATCGCATGTCATCTACTTTGCCTTTTGAAGGAGAAGGAGGTGTCGAAAAATATGTTGAATTGTTGCGCAAATACTATCATTCAACAGGATTTTCAGCTTATAAATTTTATTATGAAGCGACATATAGTTCTTATAACGATATGTTAATTGCTTTTAATGTTCCTCTTTGCAAAGAATATTTAAGCGCTGTTATTGAGGCATCATTAGAAGATAGAACTAATTATTTAGATAAAGCATTTTTCTATTTTTCCACGTTTGTTGATGAACCGGATAGCAATCCTGGTGTTACTTGGGAAATGGTGAGACAAATTGCGACAACTTGTAAGAAGATGCTCACCGACTTAGCGGATTCTTTAGATGTCAGTTTAGCTTCGAATAAAAATTATTCTTATTACCTCTCAACTGTTAGACAAACATTAATTGATATTCCAAATATTATTCCTGGTTCATATTCGATTTCTACATTAGAAAACGCAGGTGCAAGTGATATTTCGGCCTGCACTTCATTAGAAAGATATGATTCGAGTGAAACAAGAGCTAGTTATAAAAGAACTGGGAATGAGCAGGAGTGGTGGTATACATGTATTGGTCCACAATATCCTTATCCTAATTTATTAATGAATAGTTATTTAAGTGGTCCTAGATTAATTTCTTGGATGCAATTATATTACGATATCGATGGTTTCCTTATTTGGGACGCTATTAATTATACGGATGGCGATAATACCGCGATACCATTTATCAATTGTTATGATCAACTTTCAGACACAATGACTGCCGTCAGTGATGGTAAAATTTTCTATCCTGGAAAACCATATGGCATTGATGGTCCTATCTCATCGCTACGAGCGGTCAGTTATCGAGACGGAATGGAAGACATTGAGGTCATCCAAGCTATCTACGATATTTATAATGAATATGGTCTTGACGCTAATGAAGCACTTGTGGAAGTCATGGCTAAAGAATTCCAAGGTGTTATCACTAATGGTTCTGCTTCTGATTTTGATAGTAGCCGCAAAACCATCATGGAAATGTTTGAAAAGCTTAATTCTTCAAACGCTTTGCTATTTGGCAAAAGTGTAGAAGATGCAACTAGTAAAACTATTTCCTTTATTTTACCTCATGATAACGCGACTGCGAGTGTTGGCGGAGTAACATTAAGCTCTGATGAAAATGGGTATTATACATATACTCTTAATTCATCTAATCCCTCTGTTAAAATCGATGTTACTAATGGCAATACTCATAATAGCTATGTTAAACGACTCATCGAAGATGAAAATAAACTTCCTTCCTTTGATGATGGCGATTTACATGGTTGGAGCGTTGATCGATTTGGAAGGATTGAAGTCATTAATGATTCTTTATTAACTAGCAATAGTGCTCTTTCTATTACTTTAAATGGACGTGATGGAGTGGCTAATTATGAACCTTCTTTTGCTCTTGACGCTAAAGAATTTGATGACACTTCAAAGCTTTCTAAATTGTCTTTCTCTTTATATTTACCTTTCGAAGTTGAAGATAAATATCAAATGAAAGTCGTTGCATCATATGGCACTACTTATATTACTAATGCCGATGTCGGTAGTGTTTATCTCAAGCAAGGATGGAATAAAATAGAGTTATCCATTCAAGCTAGTGTGCGTGCTCTACAAAACATCGAAGAATTCCGATTTTATCTGCCCAACGTTCTTGATAGTAGTGGAGCTTCGTCCTCGTTAACACTTCTATTAAATGATGTCTCTTATTTTTCATTAAAAGAATATGATGACAGTGCTACTACTGATTATGGTGAAATAATCGTTAGTAAAAATAATGATGAAGTAAAACAAGGAAATAAAACAACATTAATTGTTGAAAACGATGTTAGCAATGTTGAAGTGAATGAAAACGGGCAAAAATATTTAATGCTCGGTGATTTTGAAAATTACAATCAACTTGCTCAACTTCGCTACGAAAACAATTTTGGAACTATCTCTTTAGCTAATGATTTAACCTATGTTACACATGGAGATTATGCGATGAAGATGGAAATAATTGGAAGAGGTGAATCACTTAAAAAATTAGATCCGATTATCACCATCTTTACTAGCCAAGACTATTTCCAAAAATTTAATTTTTCAGATTGTGATTATTTAGAAGTTGATTTCTATAATGCGATGAATTATGACATTCCTGTTCGTTTTTCGAATACGAATTTATATTATTCGCAATATAGTACTATTCTTACTTACAATCTTAAACCTGGGCCTAACCACATACAGATAAATTTAAGTGAATTCAGCACTAACGATTTCACAACCTTTAATTTTATCTTTTCACGCGGAGAAAACTATTCTTCAAAACGTACCATTTATATGGACAATTTCCGCGCTCATTATAAGGAGAACAAATAAAATATGAAGAAAAAAACATTATGTTTAGCCTCTTTAAGCACATTTTTGTGCCTTGGCATGGCTTACATTTCTAATAACAATGCACCTATTCACACTCATGCCGAAGGTGAAAAAGAGACAGTTTATTTTAATGTAACTACTGAAAAAGGTTTAAATGAAAATATTGTTATTTTAAGCACTGATACAACTATTCCTACGAACGCTCAATATCAAAATTTTAATTGGACTGTAAATAATGAGGTTAAGCAAACCTATTCATTAAAGAGCACTGAATATGCTAATTCTTTTATGGTTGCTTGGAGTGAAAGCACGCCTTCAGCACAGAAGAATGATGATAATAATTATTATACTCATTATAAAATCAAAGCTGGAACTATTATTTTTAGCGATGATACCACTAATTATGTGCTACAAAATGATTACAATTTCTGGTCAACTAGAGGCGATAGTCTTGGTTATAGCTATATATTCCAACATGGTGGCCATGATGATTATCGTGGCACATCAGCGGGTGATATAAACATTTTAAGGTTTACAAAACTTGATGGTGGCAATCAGCCAGATCAGCATCGTTTTTTATTGCAACCTTCTTATGAAGAAACTTCAACTGCTTGGACTGCAAATGGTATTGAAACAGCACGTTGCCCAATTTATATTAATAAAGGCAACGGATATGTTTTATCAGCATCGACAAGCGTCACACCAATGATATGGGCTGATGGACAAATTAAGAATGAGGGAGAACAACTTCTATTTTTAATGCAATATCAACATTTATTTGATTCCGCTACCGATAAAACTTCATTTGAAGATTTAAAATTTGAATCTGATTACTATTCATTCTATATTCCTTCTAACACATTATGGGGTGGCATTCAAAATCCTTTCATGATTAAAGGCGATTATTATTTTGAAATTTACAAAGATGGCGGTCTTCATGGATTCTATACCGATATTCATGATTATGTTAAACATGAAGCAAAAGCAGCAACGTGTAGTGAAGAAGGGAATAATGAATATTATACATGTGATAGAAGTACACACGGTGGAACTGAATATTTTATTAAAAATAGCGATGGAACATATGTAGCTACTACTAAAGAAAAAGTTACAATTTCTGCAACAGGAAAACACACGTATGAAGTTCATCAAACAGAAGTAGGAGATATAACCGTTAAATATTATATTTGCGGCACTTGTGGTAAATATTTCACTTCAAAAGATGGAGAAACATATACCGAAATTACTTTAACTCAACTTAATGCTTTAATTGCAAATGCATGGGGCAAATATTTCTTAGAAACTACTGCAGAACCTTGTAAAGCTGGAGATGGCGATAATCTTACTGCATTAGAAACAGTTTGGGATAGCAAACTTAAAGTACAATATGAAAAATTAGAAAATGATGTAAAAGCTGTTATTAAAGCAGCAAATGCTGATGCAAATGGCACTGATTTAGAAAACGCTAATGCTAGATATGATCACATCATAAATAAATATACTAGCTTAAATGATTTCATTGGTAGGGTGACCACTAGTGGATCTAAAAATCAAATGAGATTGAATTCAAACGATACATTGATTATCGTTTTGGTTTCGACCTTAAGTTGTTTGACTCTTTTGAGTTTAGTGTTAATAGCATCAAAAAAGAAATTAGCTAAATAACAAATTTAAACCATTAATTATTAAATAAATGAGTATGAGGAGGATGTAACCTATATTCTCCTCCTCATCACTCAATATAAATATTGAGATGATGTTATAAATATGTATTAATCATTTAAATAAGAAGACTTAACTCATTCTAATTTCTAAATTATTGACATGTATTTTGCATCAAATCTTATTAATCAAATTGATAATCTTAATCTAAGAGCGGTATTGAATATTAATTTTATTGATTTCCATTTATTTACATTCGATAGAGCGCTATTTATAAGGAGAACAAATAAAATATGAAGAAAAAAACATTATGTTTAGCCTCTTTAAGCACATTTTTGTGCCTTGGCATGGCTTACATTTCTAATAACAATGCACCTATTCACACTCATGCCGAAGGTGAAAAAAAGACAGTTTATTTTAATATAACTAATGAAATAGGAATGGACGCTAATCGTAATTTATTTCATTTCAATACTGATCTTGATTCTTTTCCAAGTAACGTTTCTACTCCTCAATATAATTATTATTACAATAACGAATTAAGAACTAGTCCTAATGCTGTTAGTGTTGAGGGAGGTCAAATACTTTTTATTTATGCAGAAACTGATACCCCTTCAACTGTTACCGAAAATAATACTAATTATTATTCTCATTATAAAATCAAAGCTGGAACTATTATTTTTAGCGATGATACCGCTAATTATGTGTTAGAAAAAGATTATAATTTTTGGTCAACAAGAGGCCAAAATATTGGTTTTAATTATATTTTCCAACATGGTGGAAATGACCATTGGGGAAGCACTACTGGTCTTACTAACGGAAATATTAATTCTTTGAAATTTACTTCTTTTGGCGGTGGAGTACAAGATTTTGCAAAACGTTTTCTATTTCAACCATCATATGAAGAAACTTCTGATGCTTGGACGTATGCTAATATGGGATGGCAACAAAGATGTCCTATTTTTATTGATAAAGGTAATGGCTACGTTTTATCAGCGGATTCATCTTGTAGCGCTATGACATGGGAAAATGGAATGGTTCAAAATAATAATGAACAACTTTTATTCTCTTTATATAACAAAGATATTTTTGGCTCTGCAACCGAATTTAGTGGTGTCACAATGGATTCTTCTTATTATTCTTTCTATATTCCTGATGGCACTTTATGGGGTGGTCTTGATCATCCTTTCATGATTGAAGGCGATTATTATTTTGAAATTACAAGGGACCCTGTTAATAATACTTTCTGGCATGGGTTTTATAGTGCACCTCACGATTATGAAAAACATGAAGCTAAAGAAGCAACATGCAAAGAAGAAGGCAATATCGAATATTATACATGTGATAGAGATACACATGGTGGAACTGAATATTTTGTTTTAAAAGATGGCGTTTATGTCTCTACTACAAAAGAAGCAGTAATACTAGGATGCACCGATCATAAATTTAAAAGTGTTGATAAAGTTGAACCTACAACTGGTAAACATGGCGTAGAAGCCCATTATGAATGTTCTACTTGTGATACATTATTTTCTAGCGATAATAAAGATAGTGTCGTTACTTTAGATAGTTTAATCATCCACGATTATGTTAAACATGATGCGAAAAAATCTACCTGTGAAGAAGAAGGTAATGTTGAATATTACACCTGCAGTGCTTGTGATAAATATTTTGTTTTAAATGATGGAAATTATAATGAAACTACTCTAGATAAAATTAAAATCAATCCTTCTCATAAATATGGAAATGAAATCGCTCTTGTTGAAGCTAGTGAATTAATTCATGGATTAAAAGCCCATTATCAATGTCAAGATTGCCATAAATTATTTGTGAAGGATAATGATGGTAAATATATTGAAACTAGTAATGATGATTTAATTATTCACCATATTGTCGATGTTGACGCTAAAGAAGCTAGTTGCACCGAATCCGGTATTAAAGCTCATAAGAAATGCACATGTGAAGGGTGTAATAAATTATACATTTTAGATTCTTCTAATAATTTAAAAGAAACAAGTGAAAGTGCGATTACTACTTCACCATTAGGTCATTTGTTCGGTGAATGGACTTTTGATGAAACAAATATGAAAATAAGTCAAACTTGTTCCCGTTGTAATAAAGTGATAACTGTAGATGTTAATGAGGAAAATGGTTTTGTTTATAAAGTCATTAAAGAATCAACATCCACCACAAACGGAATTGCTACTTGGACGCATGCGCAATATGGAACATTTACTGTTAAGCTTCCATTAAATATGAAAAATTATAGTCCTATTTTCATTGTTGGTTTTTCTCTTGGTGTTGGCGTTATTATCATCGGTGTAGGGATTTGCTTATTTTTTATCATTAAAAAGAAGAAAGCATAGATAATTTTATAGATATTTGTAATATTAATTTAAGCCGGCCTTGGAAATTTCTATCTTGTGCCGGCTTAAAAGATAAAAGCTATTATGGTTAATAAAATCAAAGAATTAGGATATATGATGGATTGCTCGAGAGGAGCAGTGGCAAAGGTAGACACTATTAAACGACTAGTGGATATTTTAGCTAAATTTGGTTATGACTATTTAATGTTATATACCGAAGATACATATGAAATTAAAGAAGAACCTTATTTTGGCTATATGCGTGGAAGATATAGTCAAAAAGAATTAAAAGAAATTGATAGTTATTGTTCTTCTAAGGGCATTGAATTAAGGCCTTGCATACAAACTTTAGCCCATCTCGGCCGTTTATTAGCGCACGATAATTTCACTCCTTTATTTGATATTGATGATGTCTTATTAGTGAATGAAGATAAAGTATATCAGCTCATTGATAAGATGTTTTCAAATATGTCGAAGTCAATTAAATCAAAAATAATTCATATTGGAATGGATGAAGCCTTCCATTTAGGGAGAGGACGTTATATTGATAAATATGGATATAAGCCTAAAAATGAGATAATAAATGAACACTTATATAAAGTTGCTAATATCGCAAAGAAATATGGGTATACCTGCTACATTTGGGCGGATATGCTCGAAAATGCATATCTAGAAAATAATAAAAAATGTAATATTCCAGATAATGTAATCCCAATGATATGGGGATATGACCAATTAGGTGAAGATAAGATTGATAAAAGAGTTAATTTATATAAGGAACTTTCTCCCACGCATTTAGCGATGTGTGGTGGAATTATTAAATGGGTTGGTTTTTCTCCTCTCAATACTTATTCATTCGCTCTTATCGATGAGCAAATAAAAGCCGCGAAAAAATATGATTTAGATAACTATTTAGTGGCTGGATGGGGAGATGGAGCCGCTGACGCGAGTCAATTTTCGATTCTTCCTGGGCTATTTTATGCTGCTCTTCGAGCTAAAGATAAAGAATTTACTGATATCAATAAAAAGATATTTAAAGAAGCAGTAGGACTATCTTTTGATAAATTTATGAAGGTTGATATCTTGTCTACATTAGATCCAAATATAGATTATTCTCATATTAGAAATAGCTTATCTTTTATACATTTATACGCTGATGTGTTGCAAAATCCAATGTTAGAAGTCGCGTTAGATAAATACGAACTTTTATATGAAAATGCTTCTAAGAATTTATTTTCTATTAGTCATAATAAAAATTGGGGCTATATATTTAAATCCTTATCCCAATTAGCGGTATTAGATAAATATTTATCGACATTAGGGAAAAATATTTTTGATACTTATACTAAAAAAGATGATTTAACTCCTTGCATCAAACAAGCAAGAAGAGCGTTATTCTATTTGAATAAATTTATTAAAACTTATGAAATACAGTGGTTAAAAGAAAATAAAGCTTTTGGTTATGAAAAGCAACTCCTTAGACTAGGTGGATTAAAAGAAAGAATTCGTTACGTCATTGATATGTTGATTAAATATAAAAAAGGAATCATTAATCAGATTGATGAACTCGAAGTTAACCATCTTCCTAAGATTGTAAACGGAAAAGCTTTAACTAATCCTGATGAGGTATACGCTAACTGGTATCGCTATTTTGTTTCCGCTGGTATTTTAAATGACATGTAATAATATGAATTCGCTTGTCATTTCCTCTTTAGTGGTTACTCTTGGAAAGAAAAATAATAAAAAAGAAGTACTTCATTCTATTAATTTTTCGTTACCTTTGAATAACATAACGGTGATAATGGGTGAATCAGGATCTGGAAAAACAACGCTTTTAAGAGCAATTGGAGGTTTAACCACCTATAGTGGTGATATTATTTTAGATGGTATTA
Source organism: Gemmiger formicilis (assembly GCA_963612735.1). Lineage (GTDB taxonomy): Bacteria > Bacillota_I > Bacilli_A > RFN20 > CAG-826 > CAVDWX01. Next base: position 42,122 of record CAVDWX010000082.1, read on the forward strand.
ATTTGAATAATATTAGGACAAAAGATCGAAACTTTTCTTACGTTAATCAAAATATAGCTTTATATCCACATCTAACACTTTTTCAAAATATTGCTTTTCCTTTAAAAGGTCATTTTATTAAAGGAGAAGAAATTAGAAGACGCGTCATTGATGAAGCAAGAAATCTAGGAATAGAAGATTGTTTAAATATGCGGCCAAGCCAAGTTTCGTTTGGGCAATGTCAAAAAGCCGCAGTGGCTAAAGCTCTCATTAAGAAAAGTGAATTATATCTATTCGATGAACCTTTTGCGAATGTTGATGAAGCTTCTCGATTTAATATCTTAAACGAATTTAAAAGAGTCTTAAAAGAAGAAGGCGCTAGTGTTATCTATGTCACACACTCTTTTAAAGAAGCGATGTTTTTAGGCGATTATTTTCTTCTTATAAGCGAAGGCAATGTCATCGGTGCTTATAGCAAAGAAGAATTTATTCAATACGCTCATGAAGCAGGAATAAAAGATGAATAGAATTGTTTTACTTACTAATCTAGATAATGAAAAGATTAAGCGTAGTAGTGGAATTGATTTATTATTCTTCTTTATCTTTTTATTAATTAGTTTTGCTTGTTTTATATTAGCTATCATCCTTTCTAGTTATGAAAATAGATATTTATGGATGATATTTGGCTCTTTCCTATCTATTGTTCCTTTTATAATTTCGTTATGCTTTTATTTTAAAAGAAAGCATCAACTCGATATCGCTTTCCTTTATTCACAGTTATTAGACAATAAAGGAGAACAAATTATTGGGAAAGTCGCTTCCATTACCGAAGAGCGTTTGACTCTTCAAAATGGCTTTGAAGTATATACGATTAAGATTAATAGTAACGATCATATTCGAAGCGTTTACTTACTTGGGGATAAATTTGATTTATTTAAAATTAATTTAAATAAGACTTACACCTTTATTATCGTTTCAGGTTATCTTAGGGAGATAATAGATGCCTAAATTAAGTTTGACTAAGATATTTAGAAAATATATTGCAGTAATGATTGGATTATCGATTTTTTACGCCTTACTTTTATGTGTTGCTATATCTATTAAGACAAAGCCTAGCAATAAAGAAAAGTTTTCCATCTTCATGGATTTAAGTTATGGAAGTGTTGAAATAGTAAAGATGGAAAATAGAATTAAAGAAATTGATCCTAAATTAAAAAAAGTAGATGTCTTTTCTTATTCACCCACTTCATCTTCTTATAATACATATTATGAGACTAAGGGTGA
>CAVDWX010000083.1:0-29686 GCA_963612735.1 Gemmiger formicilis
GCTAAAAAGATTCCAAAAGCAATTTCAACGAGTAGAAAGCTCAAATAAAAAGCTGCATAGATGCCAACTTCTTTAAAATATTTTTTACAAAAAGGATAACTGATTGCCACTATTAAAAAATAAATTCCTAAGCCAATCAAAAAGTAAGCATAATCTAATTTAATCGCGGTCTTTAATAAAAGAATGCCTTGCGATAAAAATAAAAGATGTGATCCTCCAAAAGCAAATCCGCCTATGACGAAGAAGATGTTATTTTTCTTTTTAAGCATTAAAAGATCACCAATTAACGACATCGATGTCGCAATATAAATAAGAGGGGTCTTATAACTAGTTAACAAAGCGAATAAAGTTAAAAACAATAAACAAAAAGGTTTAGATAATTTTCTTTTCTTTTCTTCTTCGGTATAGCAAAAAAATAAATTTATACTTGAAGCAATAACGTAGAGTTCAATAAAGATATAAGAAAGGGCGTTCACACTAATAGTGTAGTCTAATTTAGTTAAAAAATAAAACTAAAATCTAATAACCTACTAAGTAATAAATATCACATAATATATCTAAATAAGATATAATACTAATTATGAAGTTAAACCTCAGCCCCATTGATTTAACTAAAGTTAAGAAAATTATCGAGACGAAAGAAATTAACGTTTCAATCTCAGATATGTTTTTTTATCTATTTGATCGGCCCGATATTTTTAATGAAAATAATATTAATAAATTAATCAATAAAAACAAAATAACAATTGATGAAGCACTCCTTCAACTAGCAATTGATTTATGGGAAATAGATAAAGATAACGAAGAAAATAAACAAATCATAAACGAATATATCAAAGGGCAATTCATCGAATTAGATTATAATAAAATAATTGAAAATCCATATTATAAATCAATTAAATTAGATGAAATTAATCTAAAAGACGTTAAAATCGAAAACCTTTCATTTAAGCCTTATGAAATCATTCCAGTCGATGATATAGTTGTTGAAGAGAACATCTATTTTAAAGAAAAAACTAAACTTGGCTATTTTAAAAAAGAACTTCCCTATGTTGCTATAAGTAAAAATAATACAATCTGGATGTCGATTACACCAAGCGAAATAGATTCAATGGAAAAAGAAATAAAAGAAGCTTCTGGTAAAGTCATTACATTTGGTTTAGGGCTTGGCTATTACGCCTATATGGTTTCGCTTAAAAATGATGTGAGCGAAGTAAAAATTGTCGAAAAAGATAAGGAAATCATAAAGCTTTTCTTAAACTACATACTTCCTCAATTTCCATACAAAGATAAAATTAAAATCATTGAAGAGGATGCTTTTACTTATTTAGATAAAAACGAAATGAATAGTTCTTATGCTTATTTTGATTTATGGCATTCCCCAAATGATGGTTTAGCGATGTATTTAAGAATAAAAGAATATGAAAATAGATATCCAAAAACTAAATTTTCTTATTGGCTCAAGGAAAGCATATTAGCGTTATATCGAAGAATGAAAATTACTCTCATTGAAGAAAATCTATTAGGCTATCAAGATAAAGATTATCTAAAAAGTAAAAACGAAGAGGATAAAATCATCAACGAATTATATTTCAAAACAAAAAACATCCCCATTAATACAATCGAGGATGTTATTGATTTTCTTAAATAGATAAATTATTGAGTGATATTGATGATTGGTCTAAGATAACTATCTAATTTGTCATCAAGCAAGAATTTAATCATGTCATCAAGCCAATAATTTAAAACATTAGTGTTGGCAATATCATAGCAAACGCTATCGACATAGAAGAATGGATTTTCTCCGGTACCAACATAAGCTTTGAACCATAAGCTATAATCATTGAATGCATTAATCACACGTGCGGCACTTTCTAAATTATAAATTTTGTCAAAGACGCAGCGGAATGTGCTAACACCATTTTGATTAATGATAACAGTGATTAAAGTATCACTTTTATAATCTTTAATGGTGGTATTATTAACATTGCAGTGAAGACGATTATCTTTGATTTCACTTTCAACAGTTAGACCTTTACCACGAAGATTATTTTCAACAACAGTTTTTGCAGCGTTTAAATCTAAACTCATGAAACTTTCCTCCCAAATCTAATGAGATTTTATCATTTAAAAGACACTATTATCAATATAATAATAAAAAAGTTAAATAATCTATACTTTTTGATTTATTTAAAGAAAATATCGCTCACATATTTTTGAGCTTTTTCATATAATTTATCGATATCTTCATCGATATAATAGACATTATCTTTATATAAAATCTTGCCATTGATCATCGTCATTTTAACAAGTGATTTACTCCCGCTATAGACTAAGGCGTTGATAACATTATGTATTGGTCTCATCGAAGGATTTGATAAATCAATCATGATGATATCAGCTAGTTGATTTTCTTTTAAATACATCGCTTCATCTAACTGCATAATTTTACTTCCGTTTACAGTAGCCATCTTTAAAATTTCAAAAGCGGAAATTGAGGATGGATCTTTATTTATTAATTTAGCAAAAACATTAGCAAGATACATTTCCTTAAACATATCTAAAGAGTTATTAGAAGCCGCTCCATCAGTGCCTAAAGCGACATTGACATCATGATCTAATAATTTTCTTAACGGACAAATTCCTGATGCCAGTTTCGCGTTGCTAGCGGGGCATGAAATAACTGATAGATTATCTTTTTTGATAATTTCAATATCTTCATCAGAAATATAAATGCCATGAAATAATCCTCCACCATATTTATAAAGTCCAAGTGAATCAAAATATTGAGTTGGGGACATATTATGACGACTAAATGAATCCATTACTTCTTGATAAGTTTCAGAATTATGAGAAAAAAATGGAAGATGATATTTTTCAATTATTTCTTTACATAATTTAACCTGTTCATCTAAAAGAGTGTATTCAGCGTGTACACCTGGAAAAACTCGTATTAATGAATCTTTTTTGAAATTATAAGCGTTTATTAGCTCTTCCCATTCTTTTAATAAATTAAGGTAACTAACTTTGCTATTATGTATTAAAACTATCCCAGTTCTAAATCCTAATTCTAATGATGATTTAATAGTTTCATATGGAAATAGATATTGATCTAAACTAGATGTAATTCCAGATGATAAATATTCTAGAATCGCAATTTTATTAAATAGATAAGCCTCTTCAGCATTTAAGTTATCTTCGTATGGAAACACTTCTTCAAAAAGCCATTTTTGTAAAGAGACATCATCGCTTCTATTTCTTAAAAAAGTCATCGCTCCATGAGCGTGGACATTTTTAAAACCAGGCATCAATAAATTATTTTGACAGTCAATTATAGTTTCAGCAAACGATGAATCAATATGTTCTTTAATGGATTCGATGCGATTATCATTAATTAAAATATCACCATGAATGATGTTTTCATTTTCCATGGTTAGTATATAAGCGTTTTTTAATAATGTTTTCATAAGTTCTCTTCAATTATCTATGTTATTCAAAAGAAAATAAAGAGAAAGTGTTCACTTAATGGTAAGATTAAAAAGTGAAAAAGAATATTCAAAAATGGATTGATAAGCATATTGATAAAAACAAGCTTATCAATAAAACGATATTAATTACCGGTGGGAATTCAGGTATTGGTTTTGAAGTTGCTAAAATTTGTGCTTATTTAAAAATGAATATCTTATTAGCGGTAAGAAACCTAAATAAAGGCGAAAACGCGAAGAAAGAAATCCTAAAACTATACCCAGATATTAAAATAGACATACTCCTAATCGATGTATCTTCTAAACAATCAATTAAAGAATTATGCGATTATATCAAAGAAAACAATGTAGATATTGATGTTTTCTATCATAATGCAGGAGTTTTTAATATTGCTCATTCTTATTCTATAGATGGCTATGAATTGGTGATGGCTACAAACGCTTTATCTTCTTATCTACTATTTGCTCAATTATTGCCCTATTTTCAAAAATTACATCATGAAGTGAAATTTATTCTTACTACTTCAGTTTTAGCCAAAAAAGCAAACATCGATTACCATGACTTATTTTTAGAAAAAAATTATCATAAATGGAAAATATATTCTTCATCAAAGTTAGTCAATATTCATCTATATTTATATTTGAAAGAACATCTAAAAAATAGTAATGTCGTTCCTCTTTTAGCTCACCCAGGCGCAACAGCCTCTAATTTAATTAGAAAAGCTTATCCCAAATGGTTTGCTCCATTTGCTATTTTATTCATGAAAATATTTTTCCATAAAGTCGATAAAGCAGCGCTACCAACGATTATGTTATTATCGGAAAAATATAGTAAATATGGCTTTATCGGACCACGTGGAATCTATAATCTAAGCGGTTATCCTAAAGCCAATAAAATTAGTAAACACATGAAAAAAGATTATCAAAAAACAGTGATGTGTTTAGAAAATATCCTAAAAACACCACTGCTATAAATTATTCATTTAATGAAATAACTTCCGTCCCCACTTTGCCGTTTATGTCTTTATTGATAACGAAATCTTTAATGCTATTAAAGAAATCTATCGGTTTTTTAAAGCCATAATCTTTGCTATCAAAACTTGGGAAGGTACGATATATAGCCGCCATTAGAATAGAAAATAATATTTCGTTTTCATCATTATTTCTTATTACTTCTTTCGCGGTATTTATAATTACTTCCTCATTGACAACCGTAGTTACAGATTTACTAGATTTTTTCTTTCCTTTTTCTTTAAGTGTGATAAATCTATCGCAGGAATTGACAAAAGATATTGGAGTGGTATCTTTTCCTGCTCCGACGACGAATATCCCATCTTCTTTAAGTCGTTTCACAATGCCGGTAAAATCGCTATCGCTAGACATTATGCAGAAAGCATTAACGTGCCCACCATAAAGAAGATCCATCGCGTCGATAATCATCTTTGAATCAGTAACGTTTTTGCCTTTTGTATAAGAGAATTGTTGAATAGGGCTTAAAGCAAATTCATTAATAATAGATTTCCAACTGCTTGAACTTGCTAAGGTAAAGTCTCCATATATTCTTTTAACAAGGATATTACCAAGGGTATTGACTTGTTGAATAACTTGTTTAAATGTCGCAGGTGAAGCGTTTTCACTATCTATTAATAAAGCAAAATTATAATCCATGACTTTTCCTCCTTTCTTAGACACTATAAAATAAGTAAACAATTTTGTTAATCAAAAAGATAGTTTCATTTAGAATAAAAGAGGAAAGAAAAATGGATAAAGAGATATTTAAACTAATTGTAAAAGAATCGAGAAGACAAAACGAAGGAATCGAACTCATCGCTAGTGAAAATTATGTCAGTAAAGATATAAGAAAAGCGTGTGGTTCAATTTTAACTAACAAATATGCAGAAGGATATCCAGGCAAAAGATATTACGGTGGATGTGAATATATCGATGAAATCGAAAATATTGCGATTAATCGAGCGTGTAATTTATTTAACTGTAAATTTGCAAATGTTCAACCTCATAGTGGCTCACAAGCTAATGCCGCAGCCTATCACGCTCTTTTACCAAACGGAGGTAAAATCTTATCTCTTGTTTTAAATGATGGAGGTCATTTAACTCACGGTTCACCTGTCTCTTTTTCTTCTCATTTTTATGCGTTTAGTTTTTATCCGCTTGATAATGGAAGACTAAATTATCAAACTCTCCTTGAAGTGGCTAGAAAAGAAAAACCTGACCTCATACTTGCTGGATATAGTGCTTATCCGTTTGAAATCAATTTTAAAAAAATTAAAGAAATCGCTGATGAAGTCAACGCTAAATTCATGGTCGATATGGCTCATATTGCAGGCTTAGTGGCCTCAGGCTTACATATGTCTCCACTTCCTTATGCTGATATCGTCACTTCCACTACTCATAAAACATTACGAGGACCAAGAGGTGGGCTAATATTAACTAATGATGAAGAGTTGATTAAGAAGGTTAATTCTGCGATATTCCCATTTTATCAAGGTGGACCATTAGAACATATCATCGCCGCGAAAGCCATCTGTTTTAAAGAAGCAAGTAGCGATGAATTTAAACTATATATAAAGAAAGTTAAAGAAAATACAGCTGCCTGTTCTAAAGAATTTATGTCGCTAGGTGCATTAACTAGTGGCAGTGAAAATCATTTATTCTTGCTAAATGTTTTAGATTCATACGGTTTAACGGGTTTAGATGCGCAAAAAAAATTAGAAGAAATTGGAATTACGACTAATAAAAATATGATTCCAAACGATACCTTGAAACCTAATAAGACGAGTGGCCTTCGTCTCGGTTTTGCGGCTGTTACTACTCGAGGTTGTACCCTTGAACAAGCTAAAGAAATCGCTCATATTATAAACGATTATCTAAAAGGAAATATCGATATAAAAGAAGGTCGATTAAAGGTTAAAAATATTACTAAAACATGGAAGAATATTAATTCACTATAATAAAAACGGAAGAAAGAGGGAAGAAAAATGAAAGTTTTATTATATTTAGAAAACATGAAAATGATGTCTGCTTCTGGTATCGGAAGAGCTATCGCTCAACAACGAATAGCCCTTAAAGAAAATGAAGTAGAATATACATTAAATAAAAGAGATACATATGATATTGCCCATATCAATTCATATACCAGTGGGTCTTATCGCTTATTAAAAAAACTTCATAAAAAGGGAATAAAAGTAATCGTGCACGCTCATTCCACTCACGAAGATTTAAAAAATTCATTCCGTTTAGTTTTCTTAGCGCAACCCTTCTATAATTTTCTCATCGATAGAATGTATTCTCACGCTGATCTCATTTTAACTCCTACTCCATATTCAAAATCACTTATTCAAAATTATAAAAAAGTTAATACACCTGTCATCGATATTTCTAATGGCATAAAAATGGAAGACTATGCTCCTAATTTAGAATATGTCAAAGAATTTAAAGATTATTTTAAAATAAAAGAGGGAGAAAAGGTTGTCATTGGTGGTGGATTTTATTTCAAAAGAAAAGGAATCGATGATTTCTTTGAAGTAGCAAGGAAATTTCCAGAAGTTAAATTTATTTGGTTTGGTCATTTAAATAAAATAATCACGTCATCATACATAAATAGATGTATCAGAAGAAGACCCAAAAATGCCATTTTGCCTGGATATATTAAAGGCAACATTATTAAAGGCGCTTATCAATACGCTAGTTGTATGCTTTTCCCAACTCGAGAAGAAACGGAAGGCATCGTTACATTAGAAGCTTTAGCGAGTCGTTGTCCCCTCATTGTCAGAGATCACCCAGTATTCAATCCATGGTTAATCGATAAAGTAAATTGTTATAAAGGTAAATCAATAGAAGACTTCTCCAATTTAGTTGGATATTGTCTTAACCATAGAGATGAAACTTTGATTGAAAATGGTTATCAAGTTGCCAAAGCTCGAGATTTAAAAATAATTGGTCAAAAATTAAAAATGATATACGAAGAAGAATTAAATAAATAATATGGATATCATTGCCAGTCGAGACTTCAATCTCGCTTATATTATTTTAGATTCAATTTTTATTGTTGTATTCCTCATATTATTATTTATCAAAAAGAAATATCTAACCATTATTTGGGCGATATTCGGTGGAGTATTATATTTCGCTGTCGATTATTTAATATTTCATTTATTAACACATAGTAGAAGCATAACAGGTGGGAGTATGTTTTGGGTATTATTATGGATGTCGATGAGTTATGGCATCACTAATTTTGCTTTCATTTGGTTAGCGCTAAGCAAAGATAAATATATCATCGAATGGTCATTATTAATTTTTATATGGTGGATTGCATGTCCGATTATTTCCAAAATGATTGATTCACCTTTAATTCATATTCAAAGAACGACTTGTAAATATCATGGTGTAATGGCACTTATTTTATTTATCTCCTACTCAGCGGTAATTATTTATAATCTTTATTACGCTAAAGCTAAATGTGAGAGAATCAATATTTTATGGATTTTTATAATCGGTGTTCTAGCTCAACTTGGATGGGAAGTAGCCCTACTATTAGGTGGAATAAGAAGTAATAATCTTTCGCTAGAATCTAAAATATTAACATTAGTTATCAATTCATTAATGGAAACCAATTTAGGCTTGCCATTAATGCTATTAATCTATATCAGCGTGAGTTCAAAATATAATGAAGATTTAAGTAAAAATAATCTTACGATAAAGCAAAGATTAATTGAACTAAACGGATTACCTTATTTTAAAAGATATGTATGAAAATTAATAAAAAATGTTGACCAAACATCAACATATTTTTATTGGCGGAGTAGAAGAGACTTGAACTCTTGCACCGGTTACCCGATCTACTTCCTTAGCAGGGAAGCCCCTTCACCAACTTGGGTACTACTCCAAATGCCTATTTATGTTATCACAAATAGGCTTTATTAATAAAGACTTTTAATACGCTTTTGCAAACAAAACAACTTTTGTCGCTTTCTTTCCGCATATTGGACAAGTATCATCAAAAGCAATTTGATTAAATGGCATGCATCGAGCGGTAGCATTAGTTAATTCTTTAATTTTATCTTCGCATTCTTGACAACCACACCACATCATCTTCGCATATCCACCTTTTTCTAAGGCAGCTTTTAATTCATCGATATTATGAACTTCAGTGACATGATCTAATAAATAGCGATACGCTTTAGCGTACATTTCAGAATGAATGGTATCTAGTAATTGACGGCATTCTTCCACCATATTTTCCATCGCTATAACAATCTTTTTACCATCATTTCGTTTAACGGCCACGATTTGTTTATTATCAATATCTCGAGGGCCGAGTTCAATGCGTAACGGTACACCTTTCATTTCATATTCGCTATATTTCCATCCTGCACTACGATCGCTATCATCGATATGAACTCTTAATCCAGCTTCCGATAATGTTTTAGCTACTTCTCTTGCCATTGGAATGACCCCGGGTTTTTGTGGTGCAACCGGTATAACAACGATTTGAATAGGAGCGACGTAAGGTGGTAAAACTAAGCCATTATCATCGCCGTGAACCATAATTAAGGCCCCTAATAAACGCGTAGAGGCACCAAAAGATGTTTGATATGGATTACATAGTTTCCCTTCTTTATCTTGATAGGAGACCCCAAATGCTTTAGCAAACCCATTTCCAAAATAGTGAGTGGTCCCACTTTGAAGAGCTTTTCCATCAGGCATTAACGCTTCAATAGAATAAGTTTCTAAAGCACCAGCAAATTTTTCTTTATCAGTTTTTCTTCCTTTCATAAACGGAATAGCTAATATATCTCTTCCAGTATCATCATATACTTCAAGCATTTTCAAAGCTTCAGTTCTGGCTTCTTCTTCACTAGCGTGCATTGTATGGCCTTCTTGCCATAAAAATTCACTCCCTCTTAAAAATGGACGAGTAGTTTTTTCCCATCTAACGACCGAACACCACTGATTATATAATTTAGGTAAATCGCGGTATGACTTAATCACTTTGGCAAAATGGTCGCAAAAGAGCGTTTCAGAAGTAGGACGGATGATAAGTCGATCATCTAATTTATTTTGTCCGCCTATCGTACAAATTAAAGTTTCAGGAGCAAAGCCTTCAACGTGTTCTTTTTCTTTATCGAATAACGATTCAGGGATGACTAAAGGCATGTACACATTAGTGTGTCCAGTTTCTTTAAACCTTTTATCGATGTAGGCTTTAATATTTTCCCAAATCGCATAACCATATGGGCGATAAATAATAAAACCTTTAACCGAAGAATAATCCATTAATTCAGCTTTTTTACAAACATCTGTATACCACTGAGCAAAATCATCTTCTTGACGAGTGATTGAATCATTTTTAATTTGAACCTTTTCCATATAATTCCACTTCCTTACAAATATTTATTAGACATGGTATTTAGCTTATCCATTTTCTTTTTCTCAATGGGAAGAAGCATATCATTAGATGGAGAAATTGTCTCTCCTGATACCATGGTGATTCCACTTTTAATAATTAGTTCAACCGCTTGCCAACCTTCTAAGTCAGTGGCAATGATTGGTTTATGATATTTAAGCAATTGTTCAATAAGAGTGTGTATTGTCAGTCTAATTCGATTATTCTTTTTGATTTCTCCAAGCATCGTTGTTCCAGCGACAAAATAATCAAAGCAAACATAAATGGAAGGATCGAGCAATAAATTCTTATCTTTTAAAAGGAGTCCAAGCTCATATTTTTTAGCGTGTAAACTTTCCAATGTATCTTGAATTATCTCAAGATTTTTGGCATTCTCATTGACTTCTTGCTCATCAAATACTAAGACAAGATGAATATCTTTTACTTTCGGTATTTGAGATAATATATCTCCTAAATTATTGATATCCATCATGGAAACTAAGAAAAATAATCTCAATCTAGACTCTTGAGCTTCGTTGGCAAATTTAGGGATGACATTACGCGCTACAAGGGCTAATAATTCACGATTCTTTCCCACTTTCGCGGCATATTTACTCATTTCCGAAAAAGAAGAAAAAGGAGAATCATAAGCCTTCACATAATCGAAATAACCAATTGTTTTGCCCTTAGTGATATCGATAATCGGTCTAAATAAATAGCGCAATGTTTTTGGCTTTAATAAATGATCAACTTCAGCAATGTATTTATTAATTTCAAGCTGTGTCGCACCGCTTCTTTGAAATAAATAGACATCTTGATTATTTTGTTGAGCATTGATACAAGCGAGCTGAGCCTTGTCCACTAAGGAGTCAAAATCTTGATAATATTGTGAATTCTCAACAACGCCAATGGCAAAATAAATGGAATCAGAAAATCCATTAACAGAGATGCACTTCTTTAAACCGTGGGCTATCGAATTAGCTAAAACAATCGCGTTTTCCTTATTGCTAAGACGCGTGTCAAAAAGAATTATTTCATTATCTCCATCATCTAATATTTGACGAGGATATCTCGAATTATCAGCATAGGGATATATTTCATTTTTTAATGCCATCATCATATATCTCTCTATCTTTTCATTCTCTAAAATTTTCTGCCTAATATAGAAAAAGCGAATGCAAAATGTAAACCCATGAGTGGATTTATTTTTCTTGATAATATTAGCCATATCGGAACGTTTAACCGCTCCCACAACCATTCCCTTTCTCTTTTTGATGGAAGAATTAATGGGGGTAATGAATTTTAAAACTCGGCTCTCTAAATGAATTAGTCCATCCTGAGGTTCATATTTTAATAATTTTAATAGTGAGAATTTACTCGCTTTACCTTTATTAGTTAAGACATCAACTTCTAAATATTGATCGACAGTTCTCGGGTTAAAACAAATGGCAAATATCCATGATTTAACTTTTTCAACATCATTAGGATGAAAAGAAGAATAAAAAGTAATCATATCAATCGTCGTCTTGTTTTTTAAATCGCTCCTTGAAAAATAAACGACCTTATTTTCTTTAACGTTGATAATGAAGACTCGAACTGAATTATTTTCATCCAGAATCTTTTGCTTATATTTTTTGTCCGTAGAAAAAACAAGGGAAAATGAGATGACAAAAAATAGAATGAAGACCAGCACACTAGTGATAATAATAAATAGTGTGAGGAATGTAGAATTAGTGAAGTCAAACCATTTAAAACACATCTCAAGTATTATAAATTGCATTTATGAATACTTCAATTCTAGAATTGCTCTAATAATTAGTCATGATATAATAAAACGCGTTGGAGAAATACCCAAGCGGCTGAAGGGGGCAGTTTCGAAAACTGCTAGGAGATGCAAGTCTCGCATGGGTTCAAATCCCATTTTCTCCGCCAAAGAGTTGTCAATGTACAACTTTTTTTATTACGAATCAATAACCTACTCGACAGGTTTAATATAGAATTTTCCATACACTTGAATAAGGTTGGAAACTAAGATAAATACATTTGGATCAGCTTTTTTACAAACGGAGATAACTTTTTTAACTTCATTAGAAGAAACAACCATGAATATAATGTCATTATCCTTACCAGAATAAGCACCTTTTCCATGCACAATTGTGGCTCCGTGTGGGAAAAAAGCAAGTAAAATTTCAGGTAAATATGGCTTGCTTGATATGATTTGCAGTTTTACTTTTTTATTTCTAACATTGATTAAATCCACCACTAAGACGCTCGCTAATAAATAAACCAATGCATAAAATAAAGAGACAAATCCAATTGCCCATTTATCTGTATATTTATGAATTGTAAGGGCACTATAAAGAGTAATAATGCATCCATTAATAATTGCGGTATATTTACCTACACTTGTGGATTTTCTTATTGAAAAATAATAGGATAGAACATCAATTCCACCACTAGAAATTCCACCTTTAAAAGCTATCGCGCTACTAAAACCAATAGTCACTCCCCCAAATAAAGCACGAGATAAGACGCTACCTGCAATATATTCCGAATTAGCAATCTCGTAGAATAAATTGTAATCAGTAAATAATTTAATGAATAAGGATGTTAACAAAACATTGATAAGAGAGAAAATAGCAAATCTTTTTCCAACACAGAAGAATGCAAACAATAAGATAGGTATATTAACAAGCGAATATAAGATAGCTTGTAAGTTATTGCCGCCCAAATTGATGCCAAACATTTCAAAAATTAAAACAATGTTTTGTGATAATCCAGAAGCTCCACCAGTAACAATCGTTAAACCATTTGAATCACTTGGTGAGACAAATGCACAAAAGCCAAAAGCAAACACAGCAGCGGAAAGAACGGCAAAGAATAAATATTGAGCATCAATTAAAACTTCTTTTAATTTATAATGATCATACAAATAATTGTTAATATGCTTATAAATTCGGTTTAAAGTTTTCTTATTTGACATGGTGGTATTCTAACATTCTTGCAAGAAAAAACAACAATAATATCGCACAAAAATGAACAATAATATTTGATAAATATTTTATTGAAAATAGTATAGTGCAATGATAAGATAGTTTCGCTATATGTAAAATATAGGAGGAACTACTAATGAAAGTTTTGCGAGCAATAGGAGCCTTCTTTGCAAGAATAGGCCGTTGGATTAGAGATACAGCGTGGGTACAACCATTACTCATCGTCGGTGGTATCTTCTTAATTATTTTTTCAATCCCATATTTATCCAAATGGGTTGGCAGTTGGTTCACTTCCAGCGATGCCGCTCTTAAATATTATGAAAGCCATGAAGTTAAATTAGATGATAAAGATGAAAACAAGGCGACACGTCTATTTGATTATCTTGTCGCTTACGAAAAAGGTGATAGCGAAGGAATTGAAAAAGGTAAAAAAGAATTCGGCACTAAATTCTTCATTTCTATCGTCAAAGAAGATTGTACAGATTGCAAAACATGCTACAGTGGTTTCCAAACATTACAAAAGAACTGGAATAAAGGCGCTTACAGCGATATGGATGGAGATTTCAAACTCTATACCATCTTCGGCGATGTCACTGATGACGATGATGAATTAATCTTCTCAAAAGATGGAGGATTTTATGATCGCTATAGTGCAGTATTCGAAGGCATCGTTGGTTATTTCGATGAAGAAAGTGGAAACGACTATCCTTATGTCAGCAATGCTGGAGTAAGCGAAACATTCTACACCAATTTAAAAACATGGGTAGAACCAGATGATAATGGCGTCACCACCCCCACTACTTTCTTAGTGGATACATCAAAAGGCGATTATGCTAGTTCATTCGGTGTCGTTTCAGTCTTATTCAATTACACAGCAGGAACTGGCGTTAGTGATAATTCATATACTAAAGCTAACGAATTAAGAGACTGCTGGAAACAAACCGGACACTTCAAAGCAGCGTAATAAAAAATATTTTAATAAAGCTTCTATTTGACCTCAATGATAGGAGCTTTTTTTATTTGCTCTTATTTAATTCTTTAATAACACTTTCAGGGACTAATGAAGATATGTCAACATTGTTATTATATAATTCCATAATCATGGAAGAAGAGATGAATAATTTTTCTCCCTTAGCCATGAAGAAAATCATGTCGATATCCTTATTTACAAAAGAATTGCCTGACGCTAATTGAAATTCATATTCAAAATCAGTAACAGCGCGAAGCCCTCTAATTAAATGCGATGCGCCCACTTTTTTAGCGTAATCAACAGTAAGTCCACTAGTGCTATCCACGGAGACATTTGTTAATCCTTTAGTGGCATCTTTAATCATATTGACACGTGTATTAACATCAAATCGAGAATGCTTTTCTGGATTATCAGCAACTAAAACAATAATCTTATCGAAAACTTTTAAAGCTCTAGACAAGATATCTAAATGTCCATTAGTGATGGGATCAAAGCTTCCTGGATAAACTGCAATTTTCATTATTTTAGCCTCAATACAATTATTTGTACTTTTCCGTATTTATAGTCTCTGCGGTTGATATATTTACTTTCATCAATATCAACATCACGATTACACTCTATCACAATTACACTATTAGGATATAGAAGCGATTTATTAATTAAAATGTCAATGATCAATTCATATTTGCCTTCCATATAGGGAGGATCAAGAAAGACGATATTAAATTTATAACGATGATTAGATAAATAATTTAAAGCATCTACATCATTCATGGCTAAAAATAGGTGTTCATCTTCTTTTATTTTTAAAGAGGTAATATTTTCTTTACTCGTTTTGATTGCCACTTTGTTATTATCGACAAAACAAGCAAATTTAGCGCCTCTAGAAAGTGCTTCTAAACCCATAGAACCACTACCAGAATACAAATCTAAAACATAACTATTATCTATATCCTTATTAATAATAGAGAAAATAGATTCTCGTATTCTATCTTTAGTTGGTCTAATATGAACATTATCTTCTGGCCAACTGATTTTTAAAGAACGATATTTCCCACCAACAATTCTCATCTCATTTTTCCTTTGGACAAAGTGAAACGATAAAGGAAGAAAATAGAATCTTATTTATCTCTTCATATAGCTCTTTAACCACTTTATATTTTTCTAAATATTGTCTGACAAGAGGGTGATCTTGAAGCTTACTTTTTGCTGTGCTTAATCTACTTATAACATCTTTGATATGGCTATCTTCTGACGAATAAATATTTAATAAAGAACTATATTCACTACAAATGATATCTTTTTGATAAGAAAGGAGTTCTACTTCTTCATTTTCTTCCATTTTCTTTTCAATCTTATTTAAAGAAATTAAACGTTCATCGCGATTTAATAATTCTTTTAATTCACTAGCAAGTAGATAAAGTGTTTCTTCCATAAATTTATAAAATTAATATATCACTAATGATGAATTCTTAATAAGAATATATTAAAATACTCGCATGCAATATAAATTAATCAAAGATACAAACTTAAAAATGAAAAAAAAATCCGCTCCTGTGGAACTTCCTTTATCGAGCTATGATAGAGCAACAATTGACTTCATGCTTGAATATCTAAAAAAGAGTCAAGATGAAGAATATGCAAGAAAACACAATATTCGTGCCGGGGTCGGTTTAGCGGCTATTCAAATTGGTGAATTAAAAAGAATGTTTGCTGTCTATTATAAAAGTGAAGATAAACTAGTCCAATATCAACTCATCAATCCAGAAATAATCGAATCTAGTTTAGAATTATGTGCATTAAAAGAAGGCGAAGGATGTTTGTCGGTCGATAAAGAACATAAAGGTTTAGTCCATCGCCATCGCAGAATTAAAATGAAAGCCTTTGATGCTTTAACTAATAAAGATATTATCATTGTAGCGGAAGGATATGATGCAATCGTTCTTCAACATGAATATGATCATTTAGATGGCATCTTCTTTTACGATCGCATAGATAAAGTTCATCCTGAGCAAGCTAAAAGTAACGAAACACTCCTCTAATTCCATACAAAGTTAAAAAGTGTTAACTTATATAAATATTCTTTGATATAATCTTTACGAAACAAAAGATAAAAATTTTATCGTGTTCTTATAATAAATAAAGGAGGTTATGTATGAGTATTTATTATCAAAGAGCAAATTTTATTCGTTATGATCACTACGTCTGTGCACACTGCGGAAAAACATTAAAAACCGTTAAATCCACTGTCACTAAAAACGCTAATGACGTTTCAAAATATTTTGCTAAAGAATATTTTTATCGAGACAATTATGTGGAAGGTCAATCCTATAATATTGTCAATCTATATCGCGACGTCTATCACGATGGGTGTTGCTGCAAAGATTGCGCTAGAGCAGGAAAAGGAAAGTATTTGGTTCCAAACGCGATAGATGGAGGTTTAGGCAAATTCCTTCTTATTTTGAGTTGGATATTATTTGGCATTAGTGCCGCTACTTTTTTAATGGCATTAGTTGCTAATGGGTCTAAATTCGAATTAAGTACATTAATCTTTTTAATCCCTACACTTCTATTTTTGGCTCTCGCAATATTCCTTATTGTCATTAGAAAAAAGAGAGAGAAAAAATTAAGCAAGATTAATTTTAATTACAATAACAATTCATCTTCAAACACTAACGTTCCGCCCACTAATAATGTCCCACCAGTGAACAATGTAAATACAAACAAAAACACCTTAGGTGGAACTTCTCCTAGCGCTCCTAACACTTCAAGCGCTCCACGAAATAGTTTAGGAAATTCCTTAGGTGGAAATTCATCTTCTAAACCTACTAGTAATAAAAATAAATTAGGATAAGATGTATTGAATAAAAATAGCACGTCATTGACGTGCTTTTTTTATTAAAGATTAATCGAATAAACCTTATTCATAAAAAACAATTTGCCAAAGATATATTTATTAGATCCAGCTTCTGAATATGTGATAATTCTACCATTATCATCGATATCTAAATCTTCAATCATCGGAGGACATTTTAATTTCTTTTCATATTGAGAAATAAAATAAGTTTCAGCATTTAGATAGTCATCGATCTTATCTTGTTTAGATAAATCATATTTATAAATTGAAGAAGATTTAATTCCCCATGAAGTCGATAAATATAAATAATTATCTTTAACCGCTACGCCTTGCACCAAATCAATTATCGAAAAGATTTTTGAGGGTTTAGAAAAATCGACGGTTTTTTTAACTCTATCAATTTTATAAGAGCACACTATCGCTTTATGAGTTTCATTCTGATAATGGATTTCGTGTTCCGATAAATATTCGCTATTTTCCTTATTAAATTCGCCAACATATAAATACGTGTCATCGCTAAAAACATAAGAAGAGTGATTATGGACTTTAATGTTTCTATTTTGTAATGATACTTTCTTATTATTCATCAAAACATCATAAGGAATTTGATATAATCCTTCTCCTTCTGAAGCGATATAAAAGGAATTGGTATATTTTTCATAAGCAATTCCTCCAGTATGAGTTAAAGATGGAACTTTAAATTCATCATCTTCATATAATTCAACATAATTCAACGATTTATTATTAGCAATATAAATGCGAGATGCGTCCTTATTATTGCTCATATAAGTAGAGCAGATATAATTACCATCATGATAAGTGATACCTTGTTGAATGGCTCCACTATTAAGGCCAGGAATATTAATCGTATCTTTATTAAGCTTATAAAAATCAAAGTAGAAAGCGAATTTAAAGATATTACCATTAATGACAACAAGAGCCACTAAAGAGATTAAAAATACTGGTATAACGATAATAATGCGGATGAAGGTTGATAGTTTAGATTTCTTTTTATTTCCCATAAATATTTGATTCCTTTATGGGAAATTTTAAAATAAACAAATCTATTTTACAACTAAGCATCAACTTTAACGCGGTCAACAGTGAAACGATTATTATTAGCGCAAATATATTCAATAGAATGATTTTTAAGATTATTTTCTTCTAATACCTCAGCATTAATAAATCTGTTGCGGTAATATTTGAGCATATATTTAATCGCATCATTACGCGATATAAAGCATTTTTTAATATTGACATCGTGTCCACGAACGACACTGTTAGAAATGGTATAATATTTAATCATATGTAGATACCTCACTTTCGGGTAGTTTTACGTCTTGCCAAGGACAAGGTATCTTTCATTAGACAAAAATATAATAAAACAATCATATAAATTGTCAAGGAAAACGTTTTCTTTAATTAAATTAATTTATTAATAAATTAAAATTATTTAACTATTTTTTTAATTAGCTTTAATTTCTTTTTATTATATGGATGCTCACGAAGAGATAAATTGCCCTTAGTTTTACCAATTAACACGGTTTGAGGATGAGAAAATTCTTTAAAACCCCATTCCCCGTGATAAGCGCCCATACCACTATGACCGACGCCATTAAAAGGAACCCCAGTAATTAAAGAATGAATGAGCACTTCGTTAATGGCTCCACCACCAAATTGGGATTTTGACATCACTTTTTTAGCCCATTTGATGTTTTTCGTAAATATGTACATGGCAAGAGGATGTTCGCGTGAATCTATGATCTCAATCATATTATCTATTTCATCATCATTTATTTCTACAATCGGAAGAAGAGGAGAAAATAATTCTCGCCTTACTATTTCTTCATTCATATAAACAGGATAAATTAAAGTTGGTTCTATTTTAAGTGCAGAAGAATCATATCTTCCTCCAAATATAATTCGACTTTGATATTTTTTAATATCATTAACAGCGTTATTAAATGAAGTTTCTCCAATCATCCTTGGATATTCTTTATTTAATAAAGGTGATTCACCGATTTGTTTTTTAATTGCCATTTTAAGTTTATTAATAAAATCGCCGCTAATTTGTTTAGCCACTAAAACGGAATTGATATTGATACAAATTTGTCCACTATTAGCGATTTTACAAAAGGCTATTTTTCTTGCGGCATCCATAATATCAGCGTCTTTTCTAATAATGCACCAATTGCCTTCTTCTCCACCTAATTCCAAAGTGACAGGAACTAAATTATCTTTGGCTAAATCTAGGACGTGTTTTCCAATTCGAGGAGAACCGGTATAAAAGATTTTATCGACCTTTTCTTGAAGGAGATAGTCGCTGACATCATGACCTCCTCCAAGAATAGCTATATATTTATCATTAAAGGTTTGAGAAATAATTTTAATTAAAACATCTGTAGTGTGTTTGGATTTAGAACTAGTCTTTAATATGGCTGTATTACCCGCTGCTATAGATGAAGCTAGGACGCTAAGGGATAAAAAGACAGGAAAATTAAAAGGAGAAACAATTGCGCTGACGCCATACGGCATTTTATAAACATAAGTCTTTGTACTTGGAAAAGCTAATAAACCCGAATAATGAATTTCTTTTTTTGCCCATTTTTTAACATTTTTTATATTTTCATTTATTTCTTTTAGTGTCGCACCAATGTCAAATAAATAAGCTTCAGTTTCACTTCTTCCTAAATCTAAATATAATGTTTCAATGAGTAAATCTTGATTATCAAGAAGCATCTTTTTTAATAATTTTAATTGTTTTAATCGAAAAGAAATGGAAAGAGTTTCACCGCTATTAAAATACTCTTTTTGTTTTTTGACTAAATTAGAAACATAATCTTTAGTGTATTCCATATTTATTTCTTTTTAATTTCTTTATTCCCTCTATCAGTATAAATGACACTCGTATCATCCACTACTGAATTAACAATAAAAACGTTACTCCCGATAGTCACTCTCTCACCAATAACAGTTTCTCCACCTAAAATAGAAGCGCCTGAATAAATAGTCACATAATCTTTGATGGTAGGATGCCTTTTTGCTCCGTATAAGGCATGTCCACCTTTTAAAGACAAAGCACCAAGTGTTACCCCGTGATAAATCTTTACATAATTTCCAATAACACTCGTTTGACCAATAACTATTCCAGTACCATGATCAATAAAAAACGGAACACCAATTTCAGCACCTGGATGAATATCTATACCCGTTAAAGAATGAGCTTTTTCAGTGATGATACGAGGAATATATGAAATACCCATAGTATATAAGATATGAGCAATTCGATAATATATAATTGCTAAATATCCTGGATAAGTAAAAACAATTTCTTCCTTGCTTTCCGCAGCGGGGTCACTATCCATAAAATAGGACAAATCTTTTTCTAAATCACTTCCTAATTGATCGATTTTATTAATGAATAAATCTCCATCATTTTTATCGATGTAATCATGAAACAATTCTTTTATTTGTTCTAGTTTTGCTAATTTATAAGTTTCAATATTATCTTCTATTTGTTCAAAGTAGCCTAAAAAAATATATTGTTTGATAGAATCAATAAATTCATAAATCTTATTAAAATTAGGAAGATTATTAAAATCAGTCTTTAATCTCATCATAACGATCTCCATTATCAGGGAAAATAACGACAACTTTGGAATGAGGATGTTCTTTTAATATTTTTATCCCGCCCCACAAATTCGCGCCACTAGATATGCCAACATTTATTTTCTCTATGTGAAATAAAATTTCTCTCATCTTAATGGCATCATCACTACTAACAGTAATGATTTCATCAACATATTGTTTAAGAAAAGTACGAGGAACAAAATTAGCGCCTATCCCCTGTATTTTATGTTGGCTAGCATAACATTTAGTGAGTAAAGGCGATTCTTTAGGTTCTAAACCAATAATCTTTGTTGGAGCATTGATTGATTTAAAAAATTGTCCAATTCCAGAAATAGTCCCACCAGTTCCAATTCCAGCAACAATATAGTCAACATCTTTTAAATTTTCATAAATTTCAGGTCCAGTAATATGAAAATGGCTAAGAGGGTTAGCTAAATTATTAAATTGCGATAAGCATAAATATTTTTGATCACTAATTAATAATTCGTTAACTTTATCGGAACATTCTTTCATACCGCCTTCAATAAGGAGAAGTTCCCCTCCAGCATTTTTAATTAAATCCCTTCGTTGCTTGCTCATCGTCCTAGGCATAACAATAACAGCTTTTAAACCAAGATAATGAGCGATATAAGAAATAGATATTCCCATATTTCCTGAAGTAGGTTCTATTAAAATGGTGTCTTCATCTAATTTATTATTGTTATAGGCAGATATAAACATTTCTAAAGCTGGTATATCTTTAATACTTCCCGTTAGGTTTTTATCTTCCCTTTTAGCGTATATTTCCCCTTGAAGATGAAACTCTTCTTCAATTGAGCTTAATCGAATAAGAGGTGCATTTAAGACTTTACTTTTAAGTTCATTTAATTTATCTAAATAATTATTCATACCAAAATTATTGTTAAATATTTATGTAATTTCAAGTAATGTGATGAAAAAGCGATAGCCTACTAAAAAAAACATCACATGAATATCAAAAGAAAGAAAATCAGTGCTAAAATTTAAAATGTTATGAAAAAGATTCTTCTTTGTTCTGATTCCTTTAAAGGGACTCTATCATCGAGTGAAATTAATAAAATAGCGATAAATATCATCAATGATAAATATCAAAATGATTTTATCTTAACTGCGCTTCCAATCGCGGATGGAGGAGAAGGAAGCCTAGACGTCATTAAATACATTTATAAAGATAAAGGTCAAATAATAGAAATTAAGACGATAGATGCAGAATATAATGCGATCTCTATTCCAATCTATATAAAAGAAGATACGGCTTATATTGAAACAAGTAAAATTATTGGTATGCCCAATATTAAAGGAAGTATCGCTCCCATAAAAAGAACATCTAAAGGGATAGGAATAGTTGTTAAAGAACTGATTGATAGGAATATAAAAACCATCTATATCGCTTTAGGAGGTAGTTCCAATAATGAGGTAGGGATTGGTGTGCTCACTGAATTAGGAATAAATTTTAATATCAACGAATCAACTGCGGATAATATCAAAGATATAAAAGATATCGATATAAGTAAGATTAATCCAAAACTTTTAGAAACTAAATTTATTGTTTTATGTGATGTAAATTCCCCTTTAACTGGTCCAAAAGGAGCAACTTATAATTATGGACCTCAAAAAGGATTCACCTATAAAGAATTAAACGAATTAGAAATCGCTATTTATCATTATCAAAATCTATTAGAAACTAAATTCAAAAAGAAAATAAAAAACGTTCCTTATTTAGGGAGTGCCGGTGGATTAGCGTCAGCCTTTTATTTATTTTTAAATGCTGAAATTAAATCAGGTAGTGAAACGATTCTTGAATTATATAATTTTAAATCATTAATTGAAGATAATGATGTCGTTATCACTGGAGAAGGTGCACTTGATGAACAATCTTTTGAAGGAAAAGTATTAGGAGGAATCTTAAAATATTTAAAAGATACATCAAAATTATATGTCTTATGTGGCATCAATCGATTTAAAAAAGATATTGGACTTAATATTATAGAAATAACTCCTAGAGGTATGGATAAAAACGAAAGCAAAATAAAAGCAAAGCAACTATATGAAACTGCCTTGCTAAATTTATTAAATTATTTAAAAACTAAATAATCTTAGTGCCGTTACTAGTTCCGATTCGAGTGGCCCCAGCTTCGACCATTGCTAATAAATCTTCATGAGTTTTTACTCCGCCTGAAGCTTTTACACCCATTTCTTTACCGACGGTTTCTCTCATCAATTTGACGTCATGCACATTCGCCCCACCTGTTGAAAATCCAGTTGAGGTCTTTACAAAATCCGCTCCCGCTTTTTTAGCGAGCAAGCAAGCTCTTACTTTTTCTTCATCAGTTAATAAGCAGGTTTCAATGATCACTTTTAAAACAAGTTTTCCCGCTACTTCTTTTATTTTTTTAATTTCAGTATAGACATAATCATCGTTTCCTTCTTTTAAGGCTCCGACATTGATGACCATATCGATTTCATTAGCTCCGTGAAGAATGGCTAATTCGGCTTCTTTCACTTTAATTTCAGTTTCATTGGCCCCAAGTGGGAAACCGATAACAGTACAAACTTTAACATCGCTCCCTTTTAGACATTCTTTAGCTAAACTAACATAACAAGGATTAACGCAAACTGACATGAAATCAAAATCAATAGCTTCTTTACAAAGATGTTTGATATCTTCGCCTGTCGCTGTTGGCTTTAATAATGTATGATCAATTAATTTATTGTAGTTCATTATACAATTCCTCCACCTATATATTAGCAAAATAAAAAGGCCATTTCGACCTTTTATAGTTTTGGATTATTTTTCGTTTTTGGATTTGTTAGTTTTTACTTTAACAACTGCTTTTCCAGCATAATATCCACATTTAGGACAGACATGGTGAGCTTTAATCATCGCTCCGCAGTGTGGGCAAGTAACTAAACCCGAAACACTTAATTTAAAATGTGTTCTTCTTAATCTTTTACGAGTTTTTGATATTCTTCTTTGTGGGACTGCCATAATAATATTCCTTTCGTTTCAGCGACATTAATTATATTAATAAAGTAATTCTAAAGTCAATAAATTATAGACAAATTATAGAAAAATGCAAATTAAACTGATTATTACTTACTTTTTATAAACAATATCAACTATATCGCCAATTTGATAATTATCATTATTAAAGGTATAAGAAATGTAATTAGAAGAATGACCGCTGCACATATTATCTTTAATATTCTCAATTAAAATTTGTATGTGCTTATCGATGTATTTATCCGTATATTCATCCCATAACTCTTTTGATAGATTGAGCAATATTTCACTTCTTTGCTTTTTAATGTCGTTGCTAATTTGTCCTTCCATTTTACTCGCAGGAGTGCCACTTCTCGCGGAAAAAGGAAAAACGTGAAGCATATTAAATCCACATTGCTTAATAAAATCATAGCATTCCTTGAATTCCTCTTCGCTTTCGTCAGGAAAACCAACGATAACATCCGTGGTTAAAACTACATCATGACAGGCTTTTTTGATTTTATTAATCTTAGATAAAAATTGTTCTTTATTATATTTTCGATTCATCCTTTTTAAAACAGTATCACTGCCACTTTGTAAAGGAATATGAAGATGCTTAGCTAAATTATTTCTATTTTGTAATAATTCAATGAGCTTATCGTCAATCTCTGATTCTTCGATTGATGATATCCTCAATCGATAAAGACTAGGAATATTTAAAAGAGATTCCACTAATGAGGAAAAAGTAATATCTTTTAAGTCTTTGCCGTATCCTCCGACATGAATGCCGGACAATATGATTTCTTTATAACCTAAACTAAGTAAATTCTTCGCTTCTAAAATAATATTATCAAAATTCCTACTCCTCATTTTCCCTCGCATATAAGGAATAATGCAGTAAGAACAAAAATTATCGCATCCGTCTTGTATTTTTAAATAAGCTCTCACATTATCAGTAAAGGAAGTAACACCCATTTCTTCATAATCAAATAAACGTGTATTTTTATCAACTTTGACTATCTTGTGATGATTATTTAAAAATTCATCAATTAAGGATGGGATTAAGATTCGATTAGAAGTTCCAACGATTATATCCGCATCAGTGTTATCTTTGATATATTCATAATTGCCTTGTGAATAGCAGCCCATCACCACTAAAACAGCGTGAGGAAATGACTTTCTCATCTTACGGATATGTTGTCTAGATTTTTGATCAGCAACCGAAGTAACAGAGCAAGTGTTAATGATAACCACATCAGGATTTATATAATCTTCTTTATATCCATTTTCAATTAACCTCATCGCTAAAGATGAGCATTCATAAGAATTCACTTTACAACCAAGTGAAAATAAATAAAATGTCATTCCATTACCCCTTTTCTAAGTAAATTAAGAAGACGAATGGAAATAAAACCATTTTCATATAGTGAATTGATAAAATCACTTCTGGAATTATTGAAATAAGCTTCAACGACTGGTTTAATGCGGTCTAACATATGGTTAAAGTTAGGGTGTCTTAAATATCTATCAAATAAAACAATCTTATTATCTAATCTACCTTGGTCATTAACAATATAAATGGTATTCATATCGTAATGGAAATAAGCTGCATATCGCTCGGTATTAGCTACTTTCACTAAACGAGTAAAATAAGAATTGTATAATTCAAAAGAAAAAGTATCGAAAGGATCTATAATTGAATCAACAAAAGAGGAAGATAATTCTAAATAAGGTGATTCAAGTAATTTTTCGCTTTCTTTAATATATATTAGATTTAAAGGGCGAGAGAAAAACGGAATATAAATCTTATTTTTCCCTTCTTGGTAATAAGGTAAATCAATAATTTTTTCTCGTATCGTATTTACGAATTGATTATGATCGATCTTTTGTCTCTTTTTAATATATTCATTAAGCGATTTTACTTCTTCTTCGATAATCGTTTTATTAAGATAGCCATGCAAAATAATGTTAGCCCTCATGACGTCGAATTCGTTATATTCGCTATCGTATAAAAAAGAAAAGCGAGGAATTTTAGATAAATATTGTCTATTTGAAAGAAAAAATTTAAATTCTTCACTTGTTTCAAACGGGTCTCTTTTACGAGCTTTCTTTTCTAAAAAGGAGTAGATATTATTCATTTTCTAATAAATAATCAATCACGCTTAAAGCGGTGACCACTGCTGTTTCGGTTCTTAATATTCTTTTCCCTAAAGAGACATTTTTAAATCCTAAAGCGTTAAGGTGTGCAATTTCATCTTTGGAAAAGCCGCCTTCAGGACCGATTAAAACGCCGATTGATTCTCCCTTTTTAATAGTTTTTTTAAAATTAAAGGTAAGGGAAGGATTATTTCGTTCTTCTTCATACGCTACATAATTATATGTACACATCTTTTCTTTTATGTTTTTAATGGTATATATACCACTGATAGCGGGAACTGAAATGCGATGAGATTGTTTAGATGCTTCATTAGCAATGCTCATAAAGCGATTGAATTTCTTCGTAACCGCTGCTTGATCACCAAATTTAAAAACGCATCGAGAAGTATAAACAAAGACGATTTCATCAGCTCCTAGCTCGGTAGCCTTTTGAACGACGAAATCCATCTTATCTCCTTTAGCGAGGCAATAAAATAAAACGACTCGATTAGGTAATTCGCTATCATCATTAATTGAAGAAACAAGTTCGACATCAAAATAAGGAAAAATTTTAGTAATTTTAACAAGATTAACGGCTTTATTTTCGGGATCCACTAGTTCAAACATATCGCCAACTTTCATTCTTAAAACGTCGACGATGTGATGAATAGCGCCGTCTTCAATATATAAACCATCCTTTTTAATTGCGCCAAAAAACCGATGCATTAGATTAAAAATTCTCCTTTTCCGTCTTTTAAATCATTCTTAAATAAAAAGAACAAGCCAAAACAAACATTAATAATATATATAGCAACAATAGGTATTAATATAGAAAGCCATACATCTAATTTAATAAGGAAAAGAAACCCACAAACCAAAAGTGTCGCAAGGATTAGATTGATAAATAAATATATGAGTCCCTTTTTGAGATAGTGCATATAAAAATAAGGAGTGCCTGTCCAACCAATTAATAAAAATAAGAAGAAGACAACTACTTTTTTACAAGGTTTATATTCTTTAAATTCAGGAGAAGAAGCATCGAGTTGAGAAGTAATCTCCACTGTTTCACTACTCACGCCTTCTAAAGGATTTTTACATCCGCATATCGGGCAAACATCTTTATCAAATTTAGATATTCTACTTTTACATTCACGACATATTGGCATAATTTATCACCTGCATATAGATAATATCACAAGACTTAATTGGACTTATATAAAATAAATATTTTTTATAAGAGGAAGATTAGTCCAATTTCATCAATAGGAATCAAAGTTCCCTTTTTATCGCTGATATTCCCTTTAATATTAACTAGAATATGGTGACTCCTAGTGCATTTTTTAATAATAGGAGAAACGTTTAATTTGCCTCCATCGAAAGTAAAAATATAATTTTCATCATTATTGATAAAATTGATATTAGCAAAAGAATAATAAGAATTGGAATCGGTTTTATTTATTAATACGTCATCCACTATATTGATATCGATGACTCTATCTTTATGTAAGCAAAATAAATTAATACATTTTAAATTCTTTTCGTTTCCGCGTTTAAATATATAAGTAGATTGAGCCTTATTAAAAGAATGTCTAAGCGGTCCAAACGTAAATGTTCCGCTCGCTATTTTTAGTGTATTATCTGCTTTATATATGAATTCTTTTTTGTTCTTATTTCCTTTTAGAAATACTAATGATTCCCCTTTACCACTAACACTAATTTCAGCATTAAAATCAGCGTTTTCACTAAAGGATTTAACATAAAGTTTAAGAACTTTATTAATATCATTATTTTCTATTTCAATATTAAAGTTTTTGTGATGATGAATAGTGTTACCGTGTTTAAAAGAAGAAGGTAAAGAAATATATCCAAATGTCAATAATTCTTGATATCTCTTGTTCCAGTAAAAATGATTGATTTTATCATATAAAGTGATATCTAAATAGGAATATAAAGAATGATCACCTAAAACAATTAAAAGAAAATATTTATCATCTTCGAATAGATATGCATCGCTTTCTTTAATCCTCAATTTGTTATATTTAACCATGCTTCGATCATATTTTTTTATTTCATGGCTCGAGACGAATTCTTCTATTAATAGTCCATTATCATCTAAAAAAGACGAATTGATTATAAAGTCATTTTTCATATTCATTTCACCAAATAAATAATGTTTTCTTTTATAGGAGCAAATAAATCAATTGTTAAATCGCTCAATTTTCCAAAATCTTTATTTAACAACCTTCGAGGCAATGAAGTAAATAAATCATAAGCATTATTGCCATTTAAAAAACCAAAATAAGAACATAAAAATTTATAGTCACGACTTGGATAAAAATAATGATATTTTTCTTCTCTTAAAATAAGAGGAAATATATTAATGTAATTATTTAAAGTTAATAGTATTAATTCCTTATATTTTAAATCTAATTTCTCATTACTTACCATAGATTATAACCACATATAGTATAGCTTAAATAGCAGCGTTATTAACAAAGAAAAACCGATTATTGCAAAACTCTTTCTTTAAATTTTAAATGATTTAATTAATAAAAAAGGTCTGACTTTTCATCAAACCAGCGTTCTTTAATGGCGGAGGTGCAGAGATTTGAACTCTGGCGGGTTACTCGCCCCTATCGGTTTTCAAGACCGACCCCTTCAGCCACTTGGGTACACCTCCAGATTGGTGGACCATCTAGGATTTGAACCCAGAACCAATCGGTTATGAGCCGAGTGCTCTAACCCGTTGAGCTAATGGTCCGTTTGGTAGCTGCGGGGAGATTCGAACTCTCGACCTGCCGGGTATGAACCGAATGCTCTAGCCAACTGAGCTACGCAGCCATGTTAATTATCTGGTGGAGCTAAAGAGACTCGAACTCTCGACCCCTTGAATGCAAATCAAGTGCTCTCCCAACTGAGCTATAGCCCCAGATATGGTCGGGATGATAGGATTTGAACCTACGACCTTCTGCTCCCAAAGCAGACGCGATACCAAGCTACGCTACATCCCGATATTTTTGGCGCGCCAGACAAGATTCGAACTCGTGACCCTCAGATTCGTAGTCTGATACTCTATCCAGCTGAGCTACTGGCGCATTGAGTCGTCTAACTATGTAATTGGAGGTTCCTGCCGGATTTGAACCAGCGGTCATTGAGTTGCAGTCAATTGCCTTACCAACTTGGCTAAGGAACCAAGACTCACATAGCGCATTAAATTATATCACTGCTATTTTGCTATTAGCAATGTAAAATCTTTTTATTTTTCACTAAAATTTTCTTTTCGACGATTTCTTAAGCTTTTTTTGATCCTTTTAGCGTAGATAAAATAAATCAATCCTCCTCCAATTAGAGCGACTTCTAAAACAAATAAAATAATAGCCCAAACTGGTAAAGGATCACTTTTAAAATCTTCCCACATCCTTAAAACAGCACTGTTTTGATCTTTATAATCTTCCATTACCGCACACCTTTTGATGGTATTTTCATCAGGGTACTGGCAGAAGAATTGTCTTCCTACTGAGACATTGCCTTCACTTTTATAAGGTAAATATAACTCAGTATAAAAAGTAGCGTCACTATCATCATATTCTTCTAATGTTCCAGAAAAGAAATAAGATAAATCGACGACTTCCCATTCCTCATTTAAGGCGATGCTTTCATCAAATTCTCCTTCATCATTGACTCTAGCATCATACCAATAACGCACTAAATCTAAAATATCATCTCCACCAATAAAAGAGGTGTAGCCAATATAGTCCATGTTCTGTGCTGCATTTTCTGGATTAGAAATAAAATCTAAAAACATATGGGCAAGTTCTTTTTGAGCTTCGCTTCTTTTTTCATTTTTAGGCATAACCCAACCGTCAAACCAGATATTAGCCCCAGTTTCAGGAAGAGCATAATAAAGTTCATTAGGTGTAGAGACTTGTTCAGGATCTTCGGCTTGATTCATCGAATAGACCGCATCCCCACTCCAAGCGAGATTAATCCCAATCTTGCCGGTCACAATATCTTCTTTTCCACTATCGACTTCTAGACCAAAGATATTCTTTTTTAGCTCGTTAAGAGCGTTTTTAACATCCTTAATATTTTCATCGTCGCATCGATTAAAAATGATATTTAATTGATGGTTATATTCTTCATCGCTTAGTTCATTATTTTCCCATTTATTTTTGAGTTCGATAAATTCATCGTTATAAGCATAAAGT
>CAVDWX010000084.1:0-2827 GCA_963612735.1 Gemmiger formicilis
GTAATCAAATTCTTCTATTGTTTAGTGGATTAGAAGGAAAAATAACAAATATGAATAAAAAAACTAAAAACAGTATTATTCTTTCTTCACTAGCGGTAATCGCAGTCGTGAGTTCTCTTATCGCAGGGTCTACTTATGCTTTATTTACCAGTAAAGATGAAGTTAATATCGCTGTTACTTCTGGTACGGTTGATGCTACTGCCACGATTGAAAATTTAAATTTATATTCTCCAACATTAATTGCTTCTGACGGATCGTCTATTATTAATACCGATAATGCTGCTACTAATAGTGAAACGACTCATAATTTTGCTAATGGAGGAACGGTGAGTTTTGCTAATTCAACGCTTACGATTACAAATATGACTCCAGGTGATAAGGCCACTTTTGATATTGCTTTAAAAAATAATAGCAATGTTAATATCAAATATCGCACAAGTATTTCTAAATTAGATACTGAACTTTCTTTATTTGAAGGCTTGGATATTAAAATCGATAGCAAAAAATATGTTGGAACAGAAATTGTCAGTGATTATTTATCGTTATCCGCTAACGGAACCATTGTTTCAATTCCTGTCGAGATTGAATTACCTACTGACGCTTCAAATTATTTCCAAGGCAAAAGCGCGAAGTTATCAGTAGGCATTGAAACAATTCAAGCAAACGCTTATACAGCTTCATATAGCGAAGTAACTGATGAAGACACTGCTTTAAGCGCATTCAGTCAAACTGGAAATAAAACAATTAAACTCATGAATGATGTTAAGATAACACTCAATAATCGCAAAACCAATATAGGATTAAGCATGAAAGGTGATAAAGTAGTTTTAGATTTAAACGAAAAAACATTAACAATTCCTCAATGCTTTACATTCAGTGATTGGACCGCTAAAGAACTTATTATAAAAAATGGCAGTATAGTATCTAATAATCAAATGAATGGTGGCGATTCTATCTTTAACTGGGATGATGATAGAACTAAATTAACATTAGATAATGTTGATGTAAGTTATGCTGTAGATGTTTCATACAATACATATGCCGCTATTCAAACAAATGACACATCCGCAGATATTAATATCTATAATTCAACGATACATTCTCGCGTTTCAATTGGTGGTTATGGGTCATGTAATGTCAATATTTATAATTCCACAATTTCTGAGCCTCATGATTTATCTTATTCATATGGCGCTCCTTTAGTTAATGTTCCTTTTATCGGTAAAGCAAAAGTTAACATAAACATTAAAGATTCTACTTTCGATGCTTCAAACGGAAAAGATACTGATTATCGAGATATTTTTGCCATTGATAATAACGGAACGACAGTTAATGTTTTCAGCGGTACATTTAATGTCAAAGGAGCAATAGCTGAGGGAAATAGTAAAGGCCATAACGTGCTTGTCTCTAAATTAAAAGTAAACGGGATTGCAGGTGGTTCCTCAACAATTAATTTCTATGGCGGAAAGATTAATGATAAATATTTCAGCTCTTACGCTGATGATAGTGTTTTATTTAAAAAATATATCGCTGTTGATAAGGAACAAGCTGAACATTATAATGTTGAAGAAATTTATGGTGGCTATTCATTAACATTAGTTAAAAAAGATTAAAATAAAAATACGCTTATTTTAAAGATTCTTGGTTCTCCACAATCACGCGTGGTATAAGCGGGGATTTTGGTGGAACTAGTTAAAAACTACACAATCAAACGGGGAGGATTATCTAAGTGGATCATCCCCCTCTTTTTTATGCTTTTTGATTAATTCTTAGAAAAGAAAAAGTCTTCATGTTTTTTAATTAGAAGGAATTTAATGTTTGCTTTATAAACTATTTATATCGATGATGATACTGATTTTGATATCTAAAAAAGATTAGATAATGCCGTAAAAAGATATTAGATTTTCTTTTAAAATCTTCATTCTTGCTTTATTATTAACGAGAAGAAAAACTTATTCTTCATTATAATGAAGTAGAAAAGGCGAAAAATATGAATAAAAGAAACAAAATTAGCGTTATTTTATCTTCTCTTATAGCGATTACTTTAGCTGGATGTATTGTTATAGGTGGGACATACGCCCTTTTTACTAGTGAAAATTCTACAAATATCGCTGTTACGTCTGGAAAAATAAATGTAGAAGCTAATATAAGTGATTTATGGGTATATTCACCAAAAATCATTTCTAAAGATGACAATAATCCAATTATAGATGCCACTAATGTGGCAACTCAAATAAATAAAGGTTTAAGCGGAAGTTTTTATAACGGTGGAAGTGCGAAGCTTGACGCTGAAAAAGGTTTAGTCATATTAGATAAGATGACGCCTGGCGATAAAGTTACATTTAAGATAAACGTTACGAACAAAAGTAATGTAGATGTAAAATATCGAACAATAATAGGCGTAGTCGATCCAACAGACGATATTTTCTTTAAAGCATTAGATATCGATGTTGGGGGATTGCTTCCAGAAGCAACAACAAAATGGCAATATCTAAATGCTCCGGAAGGTGGCGAAGATGCTATAACAACTCTTAGTTGTAGCATCGAACTACCAACATATATCAGCGATGAAAAATATATTGATAAACACTGCACAATTCAAATATACGTGGAAGCAATCCAGGCTAATGCATTAACAGAAGACGATAGTGCAGTAACAATTATCACAAAAGAAATTGATTCATCGAAAGACTGCTGGATTATAGACAAAGAAACAATTGATGAATCAAGTATAATCGCAAAAATCCCCGCGAATAGTGTCGATGCCACTAAATTAACTTTAATTGTACAACCAACCGATGTGCCTAATTATATTAATGTTATAAGC
>CAVDWX010000085.1:0-3555 GCA_963612735.1 Gemmiger formicilis
GTATAAAATGAGACCACTAACAAGTAGGATTTCCCTACAAAATAAAAACGCTACCGGAGAATAAACGGTAAAATTTATCTTTATAAAGGCGGCACATCAGATGGAGCAAATACAGGAAATGAACATTATTCTGAATTTTATGCTTCACAAATAGCGGAGGATATGGGATTAAAACACATAAATTATAGTCTTGCAAAGTGGAAAGGCACACTTTGTTCAACCTGTTAATTATTTACAAGCAAAAAAGTGTCGTATGCACCTATTTATAGTTTTTTTGAAAAATGCACTTTAAATACTGTTACTATTTTTTTAAAAAATGTAGGAAACGAATTTTATGATTTATACGTGGATATGCTTATTTTTGATGCATTGATATATAACACCGATCGACATTTTGGCAATTTCGGTTTACTAGTAGATAATATGAGTAATAAGCCTATTAGTTTTGCACCTATTTTTGATAATGGTTTATCTTTATTTAATTACGCTATGGATGAAGACATAGAAAATTTAGAACAATATTCAAAAACACGATTACCAGCATACAACGGCGTAACATATGAAGAAATAGTAAAACAATTTATTAGTGAAAGACAAAAATCGCAGCTTCGCAAAATGATAAATTTTAAATTTAAAAAACATCCAAGATATAATTTGACGCAAAAACGTTTAATAAAAATAGAAAACTTTTTGCAAAAGCGAATACACGAATTATTGGAATTATGAACTCTTAACAAATAGCTTATTAGTGATTAATTTATAACTTAATAGCAATCATAGATTATCTAGATTTTAACTTCATTTATGGTGCTTAATAAGATTTAATTTATTAGATACTTCTCTAAATAAGACGAACAAATTTAATCTTTATATTTCTAAAGATGGATTTGGATTGATAGAATTATAAAGGGTGATTGAAAGTGCAAGATTACATCAAAATTTATAATGAATGGATTACTTCTTCTTTAATTAATGAAGAAGAAAGAAATGAATTGATATCTATCAAAGATAATGATGAACAAATCAAAGATAGATTTTATAAAGATTTAGAATTTGGTACTGGTGGACTTAGAGGTGTAATGGGAGTCGGTTCAAATAGAATGAATCGCTTTGTTATAAAAAGAGCATCTCAAGGATTAGCTAATTATTTGAATAAAAATAAATTAAATCCATCTGTAGCCATTGCTTATGACTCAAGAAATCATTCAAAAGAGTTCGCTATAGAAGCCGCGACAACACTCGCCGAAAACGGCATAAGAGTATATATATATGATGAATTAATGCCCACTCCAGCATTATCTTATGCGGTTAGATATTTGAAATGCGATGCAGGAATAGTTATAACCGCTTCGCATAATCCTAAAATATATAACGGTTATAAAGTATATGGAAATGATGGATGTCAATGCACAGATGAATTAGCAAAAGCTATTTTAAATGAAATATTAACATTAGATATTTTTAAAGATGTCAAAAATGGAAATTATAATGATTTAATCAATAAAAATTTGATTGAAATTATAAAACAAGATTGCATTGATTCATATATTAACACTACATTAAAACAATCTTTATATAATGAAAACAAAATCCTAGATATCGTATATACCCCACTTAATGGAGCGGGTTTTAAATTAGTCAAAAAAGTTTTAGAAATAGACGGCTTTACCGCTATTGGTCTAGTGGATGAACAAATAGAACCTGATGGAAATTTTCCCACTATCCCATACCCTAATCCGGAATTAAAAGAGGCGCTCGCTTTAGGGGTTAAAAAATTAATAAATGACAAAATGGATATTCTAATTGCGACAGATCCTGATAGCGATCGCTGCGGAGTAGTAGTTAACGTTAACAATAAACCTCATTACCTAAGTGGAAATGAAGTAGGCATCTTATTATTTGATGCTTTGTATCACAAAAAGAAAGATGATTATCTTTTAAGCAATAATCCCACTATTATAAAAACAATAGTCACTTCAGATATGGCTAATATTATGGCTCAAGATTATAACGTTAGAGTAATAGAAACATTAACTGGCTTTAAATATATTGGTGAACAAATGAGTAAGTTAGAAAAAGAAAATGCGCTCGATGATTATTTATTTGGCTTTGAAGAATCTTGTGGATATCTAAGTAACAAAGATGTAAGAGATAAAGATGCAGTTAACGCTGCTTTATTGATTTGTGAAGTAGCTAATCACCTAAAATTAGAAAATAAAACATTATGCGATCGATTAAATGAGTTGTACCAAAAATACGGCGAATATAAAACCGACCTAATGACATATGAGTTTTTAGGTATTGAAGGGATGAATAAAATTAAGTCGATAATGGATTATTTTAGAAGCGAAGAAATAAATGATTTAATTACTAATATTGATCACATCGGAGATTATTTAAAAGGTTATATTTTCTATAAAAATAAAAAAGTAGAAACAAACTTACCAACTAGCAATGTCATTAAATTCTTCTTTAAGGATAATTCAACGGTTACAGTTCGACCAAGTGGAACAGAGCCTAAACTTAAAATTTATTTCTTTGCCTTAGGAAAAGATAGATTAGAGCAATTAAAAGAAGCCTTTAAGAAATTGATTAGTCAATAAAATAAAGAAGAGTTATAAGCAAGAATCACTATTAATTAAGGGCTTATTTTTAGTTATTAAACTAACCATAAAAATTTTTTTAATTAATCTTATACGCTGATAATCTATAAATTTTAATTAGACAATCGATATTAAAGAAGGGCTTATAGAGGTCATAAAAAGAATGTGATTAAAGTAGATATAATCACAAATTATTATTTATAACGTGGTAAAAGTATGAAGAAGTATGAAAATAAAACAAATTATGAAGAAGTATGAAAGGAAAAAAGTATAACAAAGTATGAATCAAATCCATTTACATTATCTTTTTCCAGTTAACTTTTTGAATATGTAAGTAGAGAAAAAGATAAAACTGATATTATCAACAAACTTATAAACGAACCACCGATATCACATTGCTTTATAGTCACTGGAGTTAGAGGTTCTGGAAAAACGGTAATGCTTACTTCTATTTCTAAATATTTTGTAGAACAGGACGATTGGATTGTCGTTGGACTTAATCCTGAAGATGATATGAGGGAAGCTCTTGCCGCTAAGCTTTACACTTCAACGAAAGTTAAACATCTCTTCTTAGAAAAGAACTTTAATTTTAGTTTTCATGGCATCTCTTTTTCTATAAGTGGGAAGAATCCAATTCTTAATATCGACGATTTATTAGATAAAATGCTCAAAGAAATAGCAAGACACCATAAAAAAATATTAATAACAATCGACGAAGTAACAAATAATAGCTATATGAAACAATTGGCTTTATCTTTCCAAATGTTCATTAGAGACGACTATCATTTATTTATATTAGCAACAGGATTATTTGAAAATATTTCATCTCTTGAGAATGAAAAAAATTTAACGTTTTTAATTAGAGCACCAAAACTTTATTTATCCCCACTAAATCTATGGTAGCGTTTTTATTTTGTAGGGAAAGCCTACTTGTTAGTGGTCTCATTTTATA
>CAVDWX010000086.1:0-3551 GCA_963612735.1 Gemmiger formicilis
TAGTAATGGTGGATTTAAACTCGATATAAATAAATATCGAAAGTGTGATTTTCTTATTTTGAAATTAAACAAGAAAAAGTTTATTAAATATCATCTTCAAACTATTAAGGCAAACTATTCTTCGTTACGTAGTTCTTTTATTTCTCGTTACTATAATAATGGGCCGTTTACTACGATTATTCGAAATAATTTTAAGCTATTTGAAGAGTTTGATATTAATGAAATTTTAACTGAAAATATTTCTAATTCCTCTCTTGTTAGAAATCTTGATTTTAAAAATGCATTTTTTAAGAAGTATTCTGAAAGCACATTATTTTACAATCAGTTCACTGATAATGAAGTCTTAAAATTTAAAGCCGATTTCGATGAATTGATTGATTTTATTTATGCTCATTATTTGTTAAGAAAGCATAATTTAAATCCTTTGATAGATAAAGTTTATCTAACAATATCAAGATTTAATGTCTTAACTCTCTCAATTAAATGGGATGATTCTTATTATCTAAATGAGACTTTTATTAAAGATTTAATAGGTGATATATCTAGTGATAATGTAGGTGCCTTTTATCACGCTCGTGATTTTATTGATCATGATATTATTCATGAATTTTCTCGACCAATTAATGCTTTTTCTACAAGTTTTTCTTGTGTTGATTTTAGCGGCATATTAAGACTAAAGATACCCACATTGTGTTTCTTTTCTCCTAAATTCTCTAATAAATGTGATTATACTTATTTTGTTTCTTTTAAATATCATCAACAATCAATAAGAATTGACACTAAAGAAATTTATCTCATCTCATTTATGTATAATTATTTAAGCCTTGTCCTTACTTATAAATACGATGTTGAAAACATGACCATGTTCTTAGCGGCCAAAGAGAATATTAAACATAATTTTCTAATCGTTTAATTAACTACCGTAGCAACTCAAATTATTCCATGTTTAATAATATTTGTTCTTATTCTGATTTGGAAAATTTATTCATTAATGATGGTTTTACTTGCTATGGTTGCATTAACCCACTTTTTAGTGTTTATATGATAAATAAAGACGCCTTAAATAGTAGTTCATCTATCTTTTTTAATCATAAGGTTAGATATAGATCATTTGATACTTATAATAATATTGTTTCAATGATTGTTTTTAATAGATTTATGTGGCATACATATTCATCTTTTTCTTTTGTCTTAAATCATGTTGTCGAAGATGTAACTACATCATTTCTAAAAGCTATAATTGTCAACCGTTACAATTTTTTATATGGAAGGATAATAATTATTTTTCCATCTTTATCATCATTCTCATTTAGTCCACATTTCAATCGTATCTATCAGTCTTTTTTTTCGGGATCTGTAAGCATGGATATTGAAACTAATATTAGAAGAATCTCTGAAATATTATGGCAGAATTCAAATTCTACGAATGGACTCTATATTCCTATATTATCATTGGTTATGTCTTTTCTTGCTTTTACCATTGCTGTTAGTGTTTCTCCTTCTTTACTAATTGATAAGCCGTATAGATTGCTATTGGCTGTTATAATTACTTTTTCATCGATATTTATAATTTTGTTATTGATTAGATTTTTCTCTCGAAGGATTTTAAAAAGCAACATCCGTATTTGGAAGTATAATAAATGAGGAATAATTGTAATTTTATAAACCTATTGATAAAAAGAATTGGCTTTCTCTTTACATCCCTATTAGTCATTAGCGTTTTTATATCATACATAATTGTTTGCATTTTTCCAATCTCGAAAAAAAGTTATACTTAATACATCTAATTTCGACATTTATTTTGGCTTACATTATTCGATTAGCATAAATGACGATATTAAACTACAAATGTATGCAAAAGATAGTTTCACCTGTGATGACTTAAAAGTAGATTTAATCTATTTAAATAAGCAATATATTTTTGAAATAAACCAAAATAATAAAATAAAATCTTCTAACGCTCATAAGTGTGGAGATGATTGTTTTAAGTGTTCCGTTTATACCATAAATAGCTTAGAAGGATACATTGTTATCACAAAATAAAAACGCCACAAATGTGGCGTTAATGTATTAGAAGCTTATGCTCCTAATAATATTGAGGCATAATACAATGACTAGAAGCTTTTAACACTAACATTAATTTATGCCTCCTTTCAAGACAATTTTATTTTATCAATAATAGGTTAAAATGCAATTACTTTTTTTGGTGTATTTGTTGATTTTAAGAATAAAAATAAGACATTATCAAACTTTTTTAAAATGGACAAAATTGATTTTATATTATAACATTAACTTTAATGCTCATATACTTACGAGTTTAATTTGTTAGCAATAAATCCGTTATTAATTAGCATTATTGTTTATAGGCGTATAGTGGCGATATCCCCTAATCAGATATTTGATAAATCGATCTTATACGGAAGTTTTATAGTTTCCTAGCATAATCTACAACATAACGAACCAAATCACGATGTTCTATAGCTTAGCTATAGTATTTTTTTAAATTTTATAGAATCGCGATATTAAATGTTGTACATTGTAGTACACTATGATATAATACTGATAAGTGAGGTAGTATTATGAGATTAAGTGTTAAAAAATCTAAAAATCACGTCTTCTATTATGCGCTCGAATCCTATCGCGAAAATGGCATAGTCAAGACAAGAACATACGAGAAGATTGGAAAACATGAGGATTTATTAAAAATATGTGATGATCCTTATGAATATGCTAAAAATCGTGTTGATGAAATAAATGCAAATCTAAAAGAAAATAAGTTGGTAGTAAATAAAGAGATTGATTTTTCTAAAAAACTGGAAGGTGATGGTTTTTTATCGAATAGAACCGCTCTTAATATTGGTTGGCTTTATCTAAATAAAATTGCTCAAGAACTGGATTTTAAAAGTTACCTTTCTTCTATAAAAGGTAAGTTTAAATACGATTTTGTAAACATTACACTATATACACTTTATTCGCGTATTCTTAAACCTGCTTCAAAATTAAGTGATTATAGAAATAAAGAAAATTATTACGGTTCTATTAATTATTCAATTCAAGATATCTATAAAGCATTAAAAGTATTAGCTAATAATTCAGAAGATATGCAGAGGCATTTATTTAACAAATGTAAGGATGTCATCGAACTAAATACCGATATTTTGTATTATGATTGCACCAATTTTTATATAGAAAGTGAAGAGGAAGATTCTGATCTTATGGATGAGGATGGAAATATCATCCAATGGGGATTAAGAAAATATGGTGTTAGTAAAGAGCATCGCCCAAATCCAATTGTTCAAATGGGATTATTTACTGATAAAAACGGCATTCCTATTTCATATGGAATTATTCCAGGAAGCACTAATGAGCAAATAACCGCTATTCCATTAGAAAGAAGAATGATTGCTGCCTATAATCACTCAAAGTTCATTTTTTGTTCAGATGGGGGGATAGGATCATTTGAAAATCGATTTTATAACACTATGCAAAATAGAGACTATGTTGTGACCCAATCGCTTAAAAAGACATCTAATGATGAATTAAATTTAATA
>CAVDWX010000087.1:0-5682 GCA_963612735.1 Gemmiger formicilis
ATTTCTTTGCTAGAAAAGGAAATAGATTATATTATGTTCAAGTAACAAATGATTTGAATGATGCACATACTAAAGCTAGAGAATATAGACCATTTTTCCTCTTAAATGATCAAGTTCAAAAGATAATTATTGTTAATAAACCGATAAATGAAACTAAAGATAAATATGGTTTTAACGTAATGGGGGCTTCTTATTTCATGCTTGAATTTATAAAGTAATATAGGAGAAATACGCTTATTAGAAACGCTACTAAACAAGATGTTGAGGCGATTGTGGAAGCATTGAAACATTTTCTAATGGTATAGTGATATCAAGTTTTTGGTATACATTATTTTTTTGCTCTTAGCACGAGAATAGATATTCTTAGATAAATAAAGAACAAAGCAAAAGAACCCCGTCACAACGAGGTGCTTTTGTGTTATAAATATGCAGGTTTATTTATGTGAATTGTCATATTCTCGGCGGATATCCTTTAGATGACCATTCGGAATGAAAACTTTTGCTTTGGATAGGTAATGATAAGTGAGACCACCAACTCTTGCACTTTTTAGTAAAATATAAAGGATAGTTAAATATATTTTTATCAATTCAGCAATGTATTGATAAATGTATCGATAAATGTTTCTATAAATTTAAGTGAGACCAAAACATTAGTGTTTAATATTATAAAAAACCATGAGTTTATTAATAAAAATAAGATTGCAAAAATGATTGATAAATCAGAAAATGACTGTTCAAAGAACGATAACTTTACTTTGTCTATTTCTTTCATTTCAAAGAAGTTTAAAAACATCATAACAATCTCCCTGTAGTGGACGCGATTTTGATTACTCTTTTCTTTTCCTTCATTTATAATTAAAAAAGGAAACAAAGAAAATAATGAAAATAATTCTTCTATATTATACTGGCACTAATAATACAGCTTATCTTTCTCATGAATTAAAAAAGAAATGGGAGGGTGAGCACGATGTTACTTTATATAAGGTTTATGATGAAACATTCAAAAAAGTTGATTTATCGACGTATGACATCGTTGGCATTGGTTATCCTATTTATGCTTTTAATGTTCCTTCTTACTTTCTTAAATTTTTAAAGAAGCAAGACTTTCCTCGAGATAAAAAATATTTTATTTATAAAAATAGCGGAGAAACGCTTCATTTAAATGATGCTTCTTCTCTTTCAATCATCAAATTATTAAAAAAACAAGGAATATGCGTAAATAATGAATATCATTTCCCGATGCCTTATAACATTATTTTCCGTTTTAAAGATGATCTGATCAAAGAAATGTTAACTAAAAATGATAAGCTCTTAGATATCTTATCTTATGAAGTGATGAATAATGTTTCTCACATATCTAAATATAAGATGGGCCATAAGATAGTAACTCAATTATTAAAAATACAATATATCGCTGGTCCGATTAATTCTTGGCTATATCACGTTAATAAGAAAAAATGTTCTTTATGCGGATTATGTATTAAAAATTGCCCAGTTCATAATATTTATCTTAAAAATGGCAAAATTAGATTCCATCATCACTGCTTAATGTGTATGAGATGCTCTTTATATTGTCCAAAAGACGCTTTCTTTATCGGCTTTTTAGAGCCTTGGAAAGTGAATAAACCTTATGATTTTAAAATGATCAATAATATGGTTATAAATGAACCAGTCATTACTAATAAGACCAAGGGTTTCTTTAAATGCTATTACGCTACATTCCAATATATCGATAAAAGATACGAAGAAATTGCTAAATCTTTATAATGTTATTTTTCTTCTCATTATCGAGATAAATTTTATTATTTGTTCAATTATAGTTAGTTAACGCTAACTTTGTTCTTGACACGTTTTAAGTGCTGAATAAAATATTATATGGTTAGTTATATCTAACTAGAACATCTTAGGAGGCAAACGATATGTTATTAATATACGCACCAGAAAACCAAGAATTAAAAATAATTAAAATTTTGGCTACTGACAAATTAAAAAAACATTTAGCGGATTTAGGAATATTGCCTAACGCTAAAATTACCTTGCTCAATTCCACTAACGGTAATGTTATTTGTTTAGTCAAGGAAGGTAGATTAGCGTTAGATAATGATACGGCCTCTAAGATTCTGGTCGCATAGGAAGGAAGGAATTTATGCTTAAAAGACTAGATGAAATGAAAATAGGCGAGACTGGCCTAATTAAGAAAGTCAATGGAGAAGGTAAACTCCGAAGACGTTTATTTGATATGGGAGTCACTCAGGGTGCGACAGTGTTTTTACAAAAGAAAGCTCCATTAGGCGATCCTATTGAAATTACCATTCGTAATTATGAATTAACGCTACGAAAAACCGAAGCGGCATTAGTGGAAGTAGAAGTGGAGGAAGTTAAATAAGATGAAGACATTTGCGCTCATTGGCAATCCTAACTGTGGAAAAACCACTTTATTCAATTCTTTGACTGGTAGTACCGCTCACGTGGGTAACTGGCCTGGAGTTACCGTCGATAAAAAAGAAGGCATCTATAAGAAATTAAAAGAAAAGATTGCCATTATCGATTTACCAGGTATTTATTCTTTATCACCTTATACTAACGAAGAAATTATTTCCCGTAATTATATTCTTGATGAGAATCCAGCTTGCGTCATCAATATTATTGACGCTACTAACCTAGAAAGAAACCTCTATTTAACAACACAAGTGATGGAAATGGATATTCCGCTGGTCATTGCTTTAAATATGATGGATGAAGTTTCTAAACGTGGAGAAAGCATTGATCCTAAAGAATTAGAGAAACGACTTGGTATTCCAGTGGTGGCTATTTCAGCTTTAAAAGAAGAAAACCTCGATAAATTGATGGAGAAAGCTTATAAAGCATCGCTTGAAAGAAGAGAAGGAACATCGATTATTGGACAAAAAGATTTGCTCCATTTGATTAAAGATGTAACAATTGCTTTTAAGGGAATGAATATTCCTCATCCATTATTTCACGCTATTAAATTAGTGGAAAAAGATGAACTAGAAGTCAAAGAACATCCAGATGTCCTTAACATGGTCACTGAATTTGAAAAAACGTTCAACGACGAAACATTTGGAAATGATTTTGAAGCTCTCGTCGCAGATGCACGTTATCAATATATTTCTAAGAATTTTTCTAACGTTGTTAAAAAGCCAGTTCATGAAGTCAGCGTTGATAATAAAGATAAGG
Source organism: Gemmiger formicilis (assembly GCA_963612735.1). Lineage (GTDB taxonomy): Bacteria > Bacillota_I > Bacilli_A > RFN20 > CAG-826 > CAVDWX01. Next base: position 3,199 of record CAVDWX010000087.1, read on the forward strand.
TTTTAACAAAAAGTGATAAAATCGACCGAGTTTTAACGAATAAATGGGCTGGAATTCCTATTTTCTTAGTAATCTTATTTTTGATTTTCCATTTAACATTTTCGGAAAATTTATTCTACTTTGGTGGACTATTCAAAAATGTTGAACCTTGTTTTGCTGGTTCACCTTATGAAGGCTTATTCTACACTAGTGATGGGATCAACTCGCCTGGTGTAATATTTGCTAATTTATTTAACAATACTTTTGATTTAATTACTGATTCAATAAGAAACGGAATGAGCGGCTTACCTGATAGTGCATCGTGGTTAAGAGATTTTGTCTGCGATGGCGTTTTAGCGGGTTTATTCGCTGTTCTTGGTTTCTTGCCTCAAATTTTAGTTTTATTCTTGTTCTTCGCTATTATGGAAGATACCGGCTATATGGCTCGTGTTGCTTTCATCTTAGATAGAATGTTTAGAAAATTTGGTTTATCAGGAAGAGCTTTTATCCCAATGATTATGGGATTTGGTTGCTCGGTTCCGGCGATGATTAATACTCGTACTTTAGCGGACGATAAAGAAAGAACCGCGACGATTAGAGTAATTCCATTTTTCTCATGCGGCGCAAAATTACCAATTCTTACCGCTATCGCGGGAGGTATGGTGACAGCTTTTGGATTTAAAAATCCTGATTTAATCACCTATTCTATGTACTTAGTGGGAGTTATTGCTGCAATATTATGTGTTCTTCTTATGAGAAATACATCTTTAAGAGGCGATCCAACTCCATTCATAATGGAATTACCTGCCTATCACTGGCCACAATTTAAAGCCTTAATGATTCATCTTTGGGATAAAGCTAAACACTTCGTGAAGAAAGCGTTTACGATCATTCTAGCTTCGACCATTTTAATTTGGTTACTTACTTATATCGGTTGGAACTGGAAACCTGTTGAATTGATGGAGGATTCAATCCTTGCTTCAATTGGACAATTCTTACAACCAATTTTTACTCCTCTTGGCTTTGGTAGTCAACTCAATGCCTTTGGTTGGGTGTTTGCGGTTGCAGTTATTACTGGTCTTATCGCTAAAGAAAATGTTATTGCTACATTCTTCTTATTATCGACAGTCATCGTTAATGCTGTGAATAGTGGTTCTCTTGTTTCATCTGACTTAGCATTTATGGAAGCTATCAAAGAAATTGAAACCGCTATTGCAGCCGGGGAAGCTACTGAAAGTGGAGTTGCTGAATCCGTTGTTATGATATTGGGGACAGGAATTACTTCTGCTGGTTGCATCTCCTTCATCGCCTTTAATATGCTTACTATTCCTTGCTTTGCAGCATGTGCAACCGCGAGAGGTGAACTTCCAAAAGGACAATTTAAATGGACGGTCTTATTCTGGCTTGCCGCATCATATGTTGGAAGTGCTATCATCTATGTTTTCTTATCGATGTTTGCTAAATCGACATTACCTTGGGCTATTCCAACCTTTGCTGGCATCCTTCTTTTAGCGGCTCTAACTGTATGCGCTATCATATATTGGAATAAGAAACATCCACGCGCTGCTTTATAATTAATATGATCTATATTTCAGAAGCTGGTATTGTTGCCGTTCAAGTTGTTGCTATTACCGCAGTAATCATCTTCTTTGGAGTGTTGATTGGCATTTATATATATAAAAAAATACATCACCTTCCAACGGGAGGATGTAGTGATTGCCACAAGAGTTCAAAAAAGCTTCTCAAGGAATATAGAAAAAGATATGGAGTTAATAAAATGAAAGAAATGGTCTTAAAAGTTGATGGGATGAAATGCGGAATGTGTGAGTCTCATGTCAATGATAAAGTTCGACGCCTTAAAGGGGTTAAAAAAGTCAATTCTAATCACACTACTGGAATTGTTACTATTGTTACTGATTATCCTAATTTTGAATTAATAAAAAAAGCGATTGAAGAAGAAGGATATAAAGTACTGAGTGAAGAAACTTATGATGTAAAAACGACCCTCTTTGGTTATAAAAGAATTTAACACAATCATCCTTATAATTAAGTCTAGATCACCATCTAGGCTTTTTTATAGGTTTGATATCAAATCATTATTAAATTTATTTAATATTAAGATCTCTTAATATAAATATTAAGTCATATTTCTTAAACATTATTTTCAACTTTTTTAGAAAAAATAGGCATTTTATTGCCTATATATTAATAGGAGGATGTTTTATGACATCTTCTTATGTGGGCACTTGCTTCTACTTCTATTTGACCCCCTTATTTACTGCAGTAGAAAGGAGGAAAAGTGGAAGCGATCATATTGATCCTCATACTCCTAATAATATTGTTGTATAAAAAAGGCTAGAATATAGCCTCAAATCACAACTCTATTATACAAGGCGTGTGTCAAGAAGCAAGTGAATAATGGGGAGACGTCCTCACCCCACGCAAAATATTGTGATTAATACATTATTTTGTTTCTTACAAAAAGTCATCGAAAGGTGGCTTTTT
>CAVDWX010000088.1:0-2588 GCA_963612735.1 Gemmiger formicilis
AAAGATAATAACGCACTCGCGGTCTATATAAAGATAAACGACAACGTTTATAAGTGCTTAAGAGGATTATGGTAGATGAAAATAATCGAGATTGATATCAATAATGTTGAGCTCATCAATAAAGACCTTCAATTATGCCTAGGTTATTTTGATGGACTTCATTTAGGCCATCTTAAATTAATTAAACAAGCCCTTAAACACGGACCAACTGGAGTGATGACCTTTGATATTTCTCCTCGCCTTTATTTAAAAAAAGCGCCCTTATATAGCACTCTCACCTCACTCGCTGACAAGGCTGATATCTTAGAAGATATAGGGGTTAAATATCTTTTTGTTTTAAGAACAAATGATGAATTGATTCATCTCGATAGAAAAGATTTCATTGATAAAATCTTATTAAAATTGAATCCTAATAAAATATATGTTGGTGAAGATTATCGTTTTGGCTATATGGGAAAAGGAACACCTCATTATTTAGCGAAATATATATCCACTAAAGTGGTGAAATTATATGTTAAAGATAAAAAGAAAATATCTTCTTCCTATATCATTAATTTAATCAAAGAAGGAAATGTCAAAGAGGCATCAAAATTATTATCTAGACCATATTCTTTGAGTGGTTTAGTGGTGGAAGGTAATAAAAAAGGAAGAGATATCGGCTTTCCTACCGCTAATCTAGATTTAGATTTCCCCTATGTCTTACCTAAGATTGGGGTTTATATGGGATATTGCTATTTCATGTCAAGGAAAAGAAAAGCCATCATCAGTGTTTCTACTCATCCTACTTTCCAAGAACTAGATAAGCCGATTGTTGAAGTTCATATCATTGGATTTGATGAAAATATATATGGCCGTTTTCTAAAAATAGAATTCATTAATTTTATACGCGATATATTTAAATTTGATTCATTAGATGAATTGAGAATTCAACTCGAAAAAGATAAGAATCTTGCGATAAAAAAGTTGAAATAATTATTAGATGAATAAATTGATTTTTAAAGAAAATATATTCTTCCTTTATGACACTATCGCTTATTTCTTGTAAGTCTATTTAACACTAATGGATTTATTTTAATGCACAATTATATCGTTTCTTTTTTATTTTATTGAATGCAACTTTAATTTGCTATTTATCCTATAAATCGATAAGATAAATCTAGCGACTTACTTCTAGAGTAATCGAATCCTCAACGTTTACTCCGGGTCTAAGTTAAGAATAATTGTAGGAGGAAAAGAAAATGGCTCTTTCTAAAGAAAGAAAAGCTGAGATTGTCAAAAAGTTTGGCAAGAATGAAAAAGATACTGGTTCTGTTCAAGTTCAAGTAGCTTTATTGACCGAACAAATTAAAGCCCTCACCGTTCACCTTAAAAACAATAAAGGTGATGCTGCGAGTAAAAGAGGTTTAGCAATCTTAGTGGGTCAAAGAAGAAGTTTGTTAGACTATCTCATCAGAACTGATCGAGATGCTTACACTAAACTCATCTTCGAATTAGGCTTACGTAAATAAGCTTATATTTCATTAGTAATGCGCCCTCATCGGCGCATTACTACATCATTTTATTCATTAATAAGAAGTTTAATATTTATATTTTTTTAAGAGGGCATTTTATGAAAAAATACAGGTATTATATTACTCTTTTTGGTCTAGTTAGCGTTGTTACTTTAGCAAGTCTTTCGTTTAATCAAATATTTGATGTTACAAATGCTTATAGTCAGGATCAAACTGCTTTATGGGGCGTAAAGCTTCAAGAAGTTTTAAGCAAGAATTACGAACAATACAAGAATACCAAAATAATAGGCAAATATTATAAAGTAGGTATAATGGGCCATCGAAAAGCTATAGAGTTTGGCAATGATTTTTATTTAAAAACTGTTGAAGTCGATAAATTGACTAACAATTATAGTGTTGGAGCTCTAACAAATTTAACATTAGAAACAAAAACAGTTAACTCGGTAACAAATACATTTTCCTTTGAACAAAAGGTAAAAATTGGACATAGCAAAATGATGAAAGCTGCTTTTGCATTTAGCAATATCGCTTCCGTTGGAACTGAAAATGATTATACAACTTCTTATACCTATACATACGGACAAACCTTTTCTGAAACAGTTGGAACTGAAAATACCGTATCTATCTCATTTAATATGAGTAATCTTTTAAATGGTAAAGGATATTTTCATATCGGACGCGTTGCATTGGTTTTAGCAATTAAAATCAATGCCTCTTATACTGAAGAACAACAATGGGGGCATTGGAAAGCTTTGAATGACACAAAGAATCTTAATTATTATGTTTATTATTATATTGATGATTTTATAGTTTATGTCTATAGCGATGGGACTTTCGGTGATAAGGCTATAGGAGAATACAAATTAAATGAAAATTTCAAAACTCTCTAAATTCTTTTTAGTTTTGTTTGCTTTTTTTATTTTCTTTATGATTACCGCAATTGTTAACACTTCTTTAAATGACTTCATTCCATATCAAAAGCAATATGACCGATTCCAAGATAATTACATTTATGCGGTAAATAAAAATTTAGATAGTTCATTTAGCGAAGAAGAATTGAATGCGACATGCTTTTAT
>CAVDWX010000089.1:0-5151 GCA_963612735.1 Gemmiger formicilis
AAAGATGAATTCATATCAAATATCATTTTCTTTATTTATTTTGGAAATGGTTGTTTTCGTTTTATTTGGATCAATTATGAAAGCTTCCGCATTTGGTTTTAATACCTATCTAGTCATTTTAATTTCACAAATAATCGTATCTTTTATTAACATTCCTTTAAATACGTTTTTGATTTCTTATATAATGTTTTTGGCAAGGAAACATTTCATTTAAATGAAAAATAAATTGTTTGTACTAACTCTTATCTTCACTAATTTATTTCTTCTCTTTGTAGGGAATACTAAGGCTCCTATACTAACTGAAGGGGAAGAAGATTTATTTATTACGAGCCTAAATCAAGAAGGTCAAGTTGTCTTAAGCGGTGTAAATGATAATTCTTTAAATGAATATCGAATTTACGCTAGCGATAATATCGATGTTATCGGAGAAAATGCTTTTAAAAACTGCACTAATGTTTCAACTATTATGGTTAGTTCCTCTATTACCAGCATTGAAAAAGGGGCGTTTGAAATTGCTTCACTTAATACCATTATTTTTACTGGTAGTGAGATATTGTGGGATTCCTATAATTACTCCTTCACTAAAAATATTGTTTATTACGGCTATGATGAAGGATTTATCAATTATTGGAATGAAGTGGTTAGACCAAATGAAAACACTTCTATTTGTGATTTAAATTACGAAACATATGTTGTTATTAAAAATCTATATTCATCATTAAATGAAGAAGACAAAGCGGTAGTGGATGCTTATAAAGATAAAAATGATATCTCCATTAAAGACTCTATTAAATTTTTAAATTCATTTTTTAATCCCGATACCACTCCTTCAAGAACCACTGACGAATTAAAACAAGGCACAACCTTGCGCCTTGTTATTTATATTGCCATATTTGGGTTAACTTCTATTTGTGTTTTCTTCTTGTTGAAGACTAAGAAAATTATTGATTAGGGAAATATTTTATCTAAATAAGAGGGATGATCGATAAATGGATTTCGATTGCCCTGAACTTGATAAGCATATTCATTTCTTTTCATTTCTTTTTCATCGACCGGATCTAAAACATTCCACATTCTTAGTAGTCGTTTAGCTTCGCTTTCATATGGGCCAAGCACATAATATAGCTTTAATGCTCCATAATATGATTTGGAATTGCCTCCAATTTCAGAAGAATAATGAACATAGACATAAGCAATAATACGAGCGATATCTCCTTTGATGTCATCAGCGGGTTCAAAGGTATTTGAACTTAATTTTGAAACGTTTCCACTGACATAATCAATAGTTCTATATCCATAATCATTTGGAGCAAGAAGAGGAGCAAAACTAGCATTACTGCGCATAGAATTAATTTTGGAGTCAGAAGGTCTTAAATGATGGAGATCACTACCTGCATATTCTTCCTCAAAGACATCATTAGATAATGATTTTGGCCAAATGTGTTCTCTATTTAAATTCGATACTTTTTGACCGGTATAAATATCGATATTATCATCGCTTTTTGCAAAATGAGATTTCAATGAATTGTAGCTGATGTAAGTCTTATGCGTGGTGTCCATGAGGTTATGTAAACCAGTTAATAAGGCACTACCAGTGAGATTTTCAACGTCCTTATAATAACTACCTGAATAAGTTTCGCTAGCGGTATATGCCATCGTTTTAATGGGCTGATAATTATTTCTTTTAATTTTAGTGACGTAGCCTTGAAATTCACTGACTCCATAACCAGAAGAATAAGAATAATAAACATATAATCCTTCCATTGTTATTTCATCACCGGCATTGATTTTAAGTGACTTGTAAGATTTATCATTGCTATAAGTATACGAGCCACTTATTGTTGATTTATTTTTAGAGCAGCCATAGACAAAGATATAGCCAGTTTTATCGATTAAATCAAAATTTCCATATGTGGTATTTTTGGGGTATTGAGCGTAACCCGTTATTCGATATAGATTTGAACTATCGGAACTCTTTTTACTCGTCAAGGTTGAAATATTGACTTCTTTAGCGTTTACATTTTCTTCGTTAATTATCTCAATAGTGGAATCGCTTCGACTCGATGAATCTTCTTTTTCACTGCTTGAATCTATATCGATGGAGGAAAATAAGGAAGTAGATGAATCACTATTTGTTGAAGAATTTGGGTGATTACATGATGACAAAACAAAAACTGCTGACATCACTAATAATAAAATTTGTTTTCTTTTCATAATTTTTGTCCAAAAAATAGTTTACCTTTCTTAGATTGGTAAGTTAATAAAAAAATCATAAAATTTTTACTTTACAGATGCGCGAGTACGTGATAATGTGATAAAGCAAAATTAAACTTGATAGGAGGTAAGGAGATGAGAGAAAAAGTTATTTTAATTTGCTCCGAATGTCTATCGAGAAATTATTCCACAACAATCAATAAAGAGAGTGGAAAGAAATTAGCATTAAAAAAATTTTGTAAACATTGTGGAAAGATGACTATCCACAAGATTAGTAAATAGGAGGCTATTTATGGGAGTTAAAAGATTTGTCAGCGGTGTTATCAAAGAAGGTAAAAGAGTTCGCTGGCCTAAAAGAGAAGTACTTATTCCATCAATTATTGTTGTCATTGTCATTGCCGTTTTTACTGGCTTACTTTTGTTTGCGGAAGATTGGGCGGGCAAATCCTTGATTGATATTTTAAAGAACGCCTTCTCCAATATGTAATTGAGGTATTTAAACATGTTACTTGAAGAAAAAAGAGAATTTACCGATTCCAATACTGATTTAACGGAAGAAGGAGCTCCTAAGGAAGAGAAATTAGGAGAAAAAGCATGGTATGTGGTCAACACCTATTCCACTCACGAAAAGAAAGTTGCTGACAATTTAAAAAGACGTGTCGAAAGCATGGGGTTAGGCGACCTCATCTTTAGAATCATTGTTGCTGAGCAAGAAGTACCGGTTATGAAAGACGGACTTCCTACCGATAAAACGAGAATGAAAAATCTTTATCCAGGATATGTATTCGTCGAAATGATTATGACTGATTATGCTTGGTATGTTGTTAGAAATACGCCAGGTGTCACTGGATTCGTTGGGTCTTCTGGTAAAGGCACGAAGCCATTCCCTGTTCCAAGAGAACAAATTGAACCAGTCTTAAAAAGAATGGGTATGGTTGATGAATCGATGTATGACCGCTACGACGTTGGCGATTTAGTCAAAGTTATTCATGGACCACTTGAAGGTACTGAAGGTAAGATTTTATCGATTAGTAAAGATACTGGAGTAGTCGAAGTGGAAACTGTCTTCTTTGGTAGAACCACAAAAGTGGAAGTTGACTTCTCTGAAATTGAAAGAATATAAGAATAAAAAAGTAACTCAATTGAGCATAACTCGCACGAGTTACTTTTTATTTAGCTTCTCCCTAATCACAAGGGGTATAAGTCAGGATGGCTCCCCGCTCGAATGAAGAGCTTTAACTAGATTTAATAAAAATAGACTCTTTGAAATCTATGGTGGAGTAATTTTTCGTGCCTACACTTCAAATTTCAAAGCTATCACAATATTTATAAAGAAAAAATTCCTCTATTAACAGTTAAATCTATTTTATAAGAAGGTTTTTCATTATGGATTTTTATCATGAAAATTTTAAGTGTGAGTGAATTTAATCTTAATTTGCATGAAAATTGATTCTATTTTAATTGCTTAATTGTTTAGCGTTAATTTATAGAACATTTATTTTTAAATTCGATGCTTAAATGAATAAGTTTTATAATCCATATTTAGATCGAGCCCTTTATGATGGTGATGACCGACTTGAAGTTCATTTCGAGGTGGTTTTTTCCAATCTCCGTAAAGTAACGTTAAATATTTATCATAATCTTTTGGCACTATAGCTTTAATATCTTCAAAATCTAGATAAACGAATTGCTTAAATAATTCATTGGGCATGGCTTCTTTTTTTGGATTAGTGCCAAAGAAATTAGCAACGAGTTTTGTGCTTTCAAAGGGTAGCTTTTTAATTCTTTTGTCCATGATTTTATTGACTATGTGGAATGGATTTAAAAAGCTAAATAGCAACCCTACTATATTTAAGGCTAAATCTTTAAAGAATGTTCTTTTATGGAATTTTCTTTTTAAAGCAGGCAAATAACATAAATAGATGTCAATCCACGTATGATATATTTTCCATTTAAATTTTTTAGGAGGCTTAATCTTATTAGAGATGCCATCGAATGGAAAAACATCAATCCAAACCCCGTGATTAATTTTATGACAAGCATAATAATTTTCAATGAATGTGGTGGATGAATCTCTTACTTTTGCGTAGTTATAGATAAAATTGGGATCGCTTTTATAGGTTTGAATAAAATAAGGTGCCTTCATTTCTTTTTGTAAAGTAATGAATTTTTCATAATCTTTTCTTGGCATTCCGACATCGATATCATCATCCCAAGAAATGAAGCCCTTATGTCTAGCGGCACCAAGACAAGTTCCACCCACTAAAAAGTAAGTGAGGTGATTTTCATCGCAAATTCTAATAAATTCTTTTAAGATATTTAGTTGGCATTTTTGTAAATCGTTCATAACTATGGATTATTCTAATATTTGTTAATTGAGATAGGTAGCGTTTTTATAAAAGTTCATCGTTAATTTAATATGTTAGCTAGAAGAAACAATAATTTAGATTAAGTAGCTATTATGTTTTATTAGTTAATCAGCAATATTTTTTTGTTCTTTCCTTCTTTTATATAGATATATTGAGCAAGTAACCAAACTGGCAATAATAGAAGTAATAACAATTATTATATGGGTTTTGCTATTATCTTTTATTTTAACGATATTTGATTCGTAAGTGGAACTATTTAGATTGTCATTAGCCGCTTTTGCCCACGCTAATAGGCGGTTATAGTAGGGAAGATAAGTTTCTTTACTGCTTAATATATTTTTAACATTATCAGATAGTTCGAGATAATTCGTTTTTGCGTTTTGATAATAATTTTCACTGATGCATAAACCTGTTCCAACATCGTTTTCTTCTATTTTTGGATGCATATATTTTTCAATAAAGGAACCCGCTAAAAAGGCATCATCGATAATGGTGAAATTGATTGGCTTTTGATTTGTTGCATAGCACGCAAATCGCTTTTGATTAGAATTAGAATTATATTGTAAAC
>CAVDWX010000090.1:0-5031 GCA_963612735.1 Gemmiger formicilis
GAAACTAGAAGCAAAATTAGTATTATTTAGAGTTAATGAATTATTAGTGGAATCTACATTCCAAGAAGTAGGAATAGCACCAATTCTCGTAACTTTCGCATCGACTGTTTCGGTGTTTTTATTAGTGAATACGATATCGGAATAAGTTATTGCACTTGGCATATTGTAGTTCATGAAACCAATTTGAGGTTTACGGTATTGCATGCTAGAAGGATTTCCTAACGGAGCAGTCATCGCATCTATAGCATATAAAGGAGTGTAAATAGTTAAAGGAGTAACTCCATCGGCTTGATAAGCATCGACTTGAACTTGAATGATATCCACGAGTCGATCTTTATAAGTAGAACGTTTGACGTGTAAAGTCATATCAAAGCCAACATTAATGGCAATAGTCGAATTATTAGCTAAAGAAATATCACTATCATCGCTAGTTTTCCACGTTACTGAGGTAAAAGTACTACGAGTAACAAATTCACCATCTGGCATAATAGCGGAACTATAACCCCCATCAAATTGGCCATTAACATGATTCAAGAAAAAAGCATCTCCTAATGTATTAGCTCCTGTCCATTTTAAAACAAATGTCATGTAATTAGTGTCATTATAATAAATACTAAAACCTGTTCCTAAGTCAGAACCTGTTGTCCAAGAAGAATTATAAACATGCGTTTTTAAAGAATAATTGCCAGCGCGTGTGTCAAATTGATCGCTAACTGCAAAATTAGAATCCCAAGCACCTTGATATATTAAACTATTTGTCGATGTGGAAATTGAACCAACAATACCTGCGCCAGTTGCAGGCGCTCTTAATGCAAATGCATTGTAGTCGATATCATAAGTAGAATTTGTCCCTTCTGCTTTAATGGGTTTAACATTGCTTAAAGATGTGATTGCACTAACAGCGGTAACAGGCAATGTTAAAAAAGTTAAAATAGTCGAAATCTTAAGAAAATTTTTCACTTTCATATATGTTTTTCCTTTGCACTATGGCTTATGTCTAAATTGTAGAAAATAGGTAAAATTCAAACAAGCAATATTGTCTTGCTTTTTTGTAATTTTGTATTTGATTATCAAACAAATTTATCATTTATGTATAGTTTTTAATCATATTAAAAAGAAGTGATAATAATTTGCTCACTTCTTAATACGATTAGACTATTTTTCTAAATCGGTTAATTTAGTATTTTCATCAATGATACAAAGCTCTAAACCAGTAAAATTGGCAAATAATTTTATATCATCGAGCGTTAACTGTGTAGTAATAACAGAATGATGTCCGCCTCCATAATATAGCCAGGCTGAAGTTCCAGTTTTAAAATCTGGAATAATTTTCCACATTATTCTCGCTACTGGTAGTTTTGGCATTGGCTCAGGTTGTTTAACTAATTTAATTTTTGCAGCAATTAAGCGGAAATGAGTGCCCATATCCGCAAGAGTGATTTGTAGACCTTCTCCCTCAACGGAATCAAACACCAATCGAGCGGGATCATCTTTTCCTCCAATGCTTAATGGATGGACTTGAATTTGAGGCTTATTAATAGCAAATGAAGGTGGAACTTCAAGCATATGAGAACCTAGTTCAATTTCTTCTCCATAAGTCAAATCATAAGTATAATCTTCAATAAACCCAGTCGCCCCTTTTCGTCCTCTAGCGATTTCACTTAATGTGGCCACTAAAGCGGGAGTTTTATAGTCTCCTTCTGGACCAAAAGCAATATTTTCTAACATTAAATCTTGAACTGCTAGACCAGGTAGAGCACTTAATCCGTGCAAATCTTGGAAGTTATCAGTAATAGCGCTTACGTTTTCTTTTTTAACGAATTTCCTAATAGCAATTTCATATAAAGCTTGCGTTCGAATGGCTTCTAGATTATCGGTACAAATATCGTATTTTTTTCGATAATCATTTAATTGATCTTCAATCTCTTCTTCTTTTACTTCGTTGACAATATCCACTAGGTCGCCAATACCGTAATAATTAACATTCCATCCTAAATCAATTTCAGATTGAACACGGTCTCCATCAGTCACTGCAACATCTCTCATATTTGAGCCAAACATAGCCACTCGAAGGTTAAAAGCTTTTTTAATTCCTAAACAAACATCACCGAATGTTTTTACTTCTTTTATAAAATCTTCGTCTTTATAATATCCAGACACAATGTGTTGTTTTATTTTTAATCTTGCGGCAATAAAACCAAATTCACGATCACCGTGCGCTGATTGATTTAGATTCATAAAATCCATATCAATATTTTCATATGGAAGTTTTTGATTAAATTGGGTGTGTAAATGAAGCATTGGTTTTTGAAGTTTCTTTAAACCTCTAATCCACATTTTCGAGGGAGAAAAAGTATGCATCCAAGTAATAATTCCAATACATTCTTTATCAAAATTTGCCTTTAAAATATAGTCTAAGCATAGTTCAGAACTAGTCACAGTTCCAAGATATTCAATATCGAATTTATCACCTACTGCTTGTGAAAGAAAATCGACCATTTCTAAAGAATCTTGTTTGACTTGTTTTAAAACCTCTTCCCCGTATAGCTCTTGACTACCAGTAATAAAATATAACTTATCCATTTTTATTTTTTCTCCTTATTTTGTCCGTAATAAGCGTTTTTACCGTGTTTTCTTAAATAATGTTTATCTAATAAATATTGAGGTATTGAATCAATATTTTTATTCAAAATAAAGGTTAATAAAGCCATCCTTGCAATCTCTTCTAATACCGTTGCATGATAAACTGCTTCAAAAGCATCTTTACCATAAGCAAAAACGCCGTGATTCTTGACCAATATCCCTGGAATAGCTTCAATATCAATGTTTCTATTTTTAATTGTTTCGTTAATGACTACACCCGTATTTTTTTCATAATCATCTTCTAATTCCTCTTTGCTTAATGCTCTTGTACAAGGAATAGATCCATAAAAATAATCCGCGTGAGTGGTACCAAGGGGAATGATATCTAATCCAGCTTGAGCAAAGCTAACGGCATATGTCGAATGAGTGTGAACAATACCATTTACATTTTGATGAACTTTATATATTTCAAGATGTGTTTTAGTGTCGCTCGATGGTTTTAATTCGCCTTCGATGATGTTTCCATCTAGGTCCACTACTACCATATCGCTAGGTTTCATTTTTTCATAAGAAACTCCACTCGGCTTAATCACAACTAATCCCGTTTCTTTATCTCTTTGTGAGACATTGCCCCAAGTGTAAATGACTAACTTATTTTCCACTAACTCTAAATTAGCTTCGTACACTTTCTTTTTTAATTCTTCTAACATATATCATTCACTCCAATTATCAGCATCTTTTAAAAGGGTTAGTCCTCTAATATAACGTTTTTCAAATTGATTGAAACCTTCCACTAATTCAACATCAGGGAATGTAGTTTTGCTCTTAGCATTAACAAAAATTAAGTTGTTTAAGTAATCCACTAATGAAAGATTATTGTGGAACATGTAAGCCGCTAAAAGAGCCATTCCATAACTCCCTCCCTCATTCGAGGTCTCCATCAAAGTAATAGGTGTATTTAAGCTCGAGGCTAAATATAAATCCGCAACGCCTTCACTTTTAAATATGCCACCCGCTGCATAAAAATTTTTAGCGTTAATATTTTCATCTTTTAATAATTTATCTAGGCCAAACTTAAGTGTTGCAAAAGCGGAATAAATTTGAGCCCTAACAAAATTAGATAAAGTAAAAGAAGAATTTTCATCTTTTATGAATAGAGGATGCCCATGTCTAATATTTGTAATATTTTCGCCGCTCGTATAATTGTAAGTAAGCAATGTGCCGCAATCAGGTTCGCCGTTTAATGATTCCTTAAATAATTTATAGTAGATATCATTTTTAGAAATATTGCTACCAATCAATTGAGAATATTCATAAAAAAGATTGACCCAAGCATTAATTTCACTTGTGCAATTATTGCAGTGAACCATAGCCACTTCATTGCCAATAGAAGTGGTAACAATATCAATTTCTGGATAATATTTACTCATTTTTTTATCTAGGACAATCATTCCAAAAATAGAGGTCCCAGCAGAAATATTTCCCGTCAAAGGTAAAATCGAATTAGTACAAACCATTCCGGTTCCAGCATCGCCTTCAGGAGGGCAAAATAATACGCCTTCTTTTAAATCTCCATCAACATCTAAAAATAAAGCACCTTCTTTAGTTAATCTTCCAGCGTTTTGACCCGCTAATAAGATTTTAGGAAGTAATTCTTCAAGTCTAAAAGTAAGATTTTTTTCATTTAACAATGAATTAAATTTAACAAGCATTTCATGATCATAATCTTTAGTAAGTGGATTAATAGGAAACATCCCCGAAGCATCACCAATTCCAAGTACTTTATTACCAGTTAATAGAAAATGAACATAACCTGATAAAGTGGTAAAAAAAGAGATAGAAGGGACGTGTTCTTCGTTATTTAATATAGCTTGATATAGATGTGCGATTGACCATCTTGCCGGAATATGAAAATTGAATATTTCACTTAGTTTATAAGCCGCTTCGCTAGCGTTATTATTTCTCCACGTTCTAAACGGTACTAATAGGCGATTATCTTCATCAAAAGCCATATAGCCATGCATCATCGCCGATATTCCAATTGAACCAACCTCTTTTAAAACGTAATTGTATTTATTTTTTATATTATTTTTTAAATTTCGATAAGCATCTTGTAAATGATTTTTTATATCACTAATAGAATAAGTCCATAAATTATTAATAAATCTATTTTCCCATGTAGAAAAGCCTTCACTAACAACATGAAAATTTTCATCAATAAGAGTTAATTTAATACGAGTAGAACCAAGTTCTATACCAAGAGAAGTTTTAGGCCAATTAATTTTATTCATAAATAATTGATATTAATTATAAAAAGCAAATTTTATTCGTGCTTTGGATTACAATAATTAAAGATATACCTGCTAAAAAGCAATACAAATTTACAATTTCCCTATTAGATAAAAATAGATAATAAGTAAAAAAGAATTGAATATTTTTATTCTACTA
>CAVDWX010000091.1:0-10908 GCA_963612735.1 Gemmiger formicilis
TTATTATACAACCTATTTAATTTTTGATATACTCATTTGTGAGGAAAAACAAATGATAAAAATATATACTTCACCTTCTTGTAGCTCATGTCGAAAAGTTAAAAAATGGTTCGATGAGCAGAAGATTCCTTATGTTGAAAAAAATATTTTTGTCGCTACCTTACAAGTCGATGAATTAAAAGATATATTAGCTAAATCTGAAAATGGGACTGATGATATCATCTCTCCACGTTCTAAAATTGTGAGAGAAAGTGGCGTGGATCTCAATTCGATGACGATCAATGAATTGATTGATTTCATTAAGAAAAATCCTTCCATTTTAAAACGTCCAATCATGGTTGATGATCGTAAAATTCAAGTCGGTTATAATCCCGATGAAATACGCGTATTTATTCCTCACGCTAGACGTGTTGCGGAATGGGCTTGTCGAACCGAAGAATGTCCAAAATATGATTCATGCGAACATATTTTAGATTCTAAATAAATCGTTATAATTTTCTAAACCTATTTTAGTTATTATTGCTCTTTTACTTTTTGTCTCGGTGTTGGAATTATAGACAATATGATGTTTATTTAATATTTCATCAAATATAGTTTTAGCGATATGTATACTTTTAGCTTCTATTTCTAATGTGTAATCTTCTTTATCACCATATTTACTATGGTCTAATACGACGATGTAATCAGGAAAATAATATTCTTTTCTTCTCGTTTTAAGTTCAGCAATTATTTTTATTTTGTTTCTGGTAAAACGATGCAAGTAAGCACTTACTTCACCTTTTGATAAATAACCCGTTTTATTGATATGTTTTACTTCTAAAGGATTTAATAATTGACTAATTTCTTGAGATGCTTCTTTTAAAGGTATTTTTAAAGTCAATTGATAATCTCCTCCTTTATATTTTCTGATTCTTAAAACCACATCATTTTTGGTTAATGAATATTTTTTATCATCGAAATAATAATTAGTCATATTCGAATATTTTGATAACGAAATAGTGGAATTGAATTTTCTTAACAACTTTTGATAATCTTTTTTACTGATGAGAGTTCTAAACTCGTTTTCAATTTCAATTGACATTATTCTCGCTCCGTTAAATATGATACAATATTATTTGCTGAGCAGGCGAAAAAAATGAATATTGGAATATTTGTAAATTCTTATAATGAACATCTCGATATTATCGAACTAATTAAACAAGAAGCCACTAAGAAAGGCTTTATCATCAATAATGAAGATCCTGAAATAGTCTTTTTTGTGGGAGGAGATGGGACATTCTTACGAGCGGTACAACATTATATTGATAATATTTCTAACATTGAATTTATTGGAATAAATGCTGGTACACTCGGCTTTTTCTATGATTTTGATATAAATCAAATTGCCACGATTATGGATTTAATTGAAAAACATGCTTACAAGCTCATTTCCTATCCTTTGCTTGAAGGAAATATACATTATTTAAATGAAGAACAAAGAATTTTTGCAGTCAACGAGATTAGAATTGAAAATCCTTTCCACACCTTAGTAAGCGATGTCATTATAAACGATGAATTTTTAGAAACATTCCGCGGGAACGGATTAATAATTTCTTCTCCACTTGGCTCTTCAGCATATAATAAATCTTTAGGTGGAAGTGTAATTTCTCCAGAACTAGAAGTTTTAGAATTAACTGAGATTGCCTCCATTCAAAATAGTGTGTATCATTCTTTAGGTTCTTCTTTAATATTAAGTGGAGATTCTTCCGTTTTACTAAAAGGACCCTTCAAACATGTCGTTGTTGGATATGATCATCTCACTTCTTCTAATCAAGAAATACAAGAGATCTGGTTATCGACCTCTTCTAAAAGAATTAATCTCATCTATCCAAACGACCAATCGTTTATTAAAAGATTAAATAAAAGTTTTATTAGGTAATTATTATGTTTTATGAATTTAAAATTGATTTAAATGCTTTCTTAAAAAATTATGGTTTTTATTTAGCACTTGGCATTGTTTTAATCATTGTTTTTGTCATTGCCGCTATTTTAATCTTTAATAAAGTTAATAAAAGAAAAACTCATAAACAAGTTTCTACTTCATATGCCCCTTGGATTGAAGCTCTTGGAGGCAAAAATAATATCATTACCGCGAACGGGAATCGTTCACGCCTTGTCATTTCTTTAAAAGAGATTAGTAAAATTAATCGCGAATCGCTTGATAAGCTTGGTGTAAGAAGCATTATTACAATGAATAATAAAGTTACTTTAGTTATCGATTATGATGCTTCTTTAATCGCTAACGAAATCAATCAAAATCTACTCTATTAATAACTAAAACTATTTAAAAGTTGATTATTTTTTATATATTTATGACTTTTTGTAAGTCTATTTTTATTTCTTCTAACGGGAAACCGATGACGTTATTTAAACTTCCATTCACTTTATTTATCAAATGAGAATATTCATTATCCTGAACGCCGTATGCACCTGCTTTATCTAATGGGCGGAAGGTATCAACGTATTTAATGATGTCTTCATTACTAACTTTATTAAATAAAACAAAAGAATGAACATGATTTTGTATTACTTTTTCTTTATACATTATGACGTAGCTTGTTATTACTTCATGCTCTCTTCCATTTAATTTAAATAGAATTTGATATGCGTCTTCTATATCCACTGGTTTACCAATAATTTGATTATCTAACACCACGATTGTATCCGCTCCGATAACGATATCATTAGGATATTCATCGTGTATTTTTTTAGCTTTTCGATAAGCTATTTCTATATTTGCTTCTAATGGAGATAAATGTAAAGATGTCGATTCATCGATATGAGAATCCATATAGATAAAATCAGATGTTATTTGTTTCATCAGTTCAATTCGTCGAGGCGAATGAGTCGCTAAAATGATCATATTTATTCTTCGGACATGATAAGAGGAATGATGACTGGCTTTCTTCTCGTCTTTTCAAAGAAATATTCACCCACGACATCTTTAACTGCCATTTTTAAATCGTTGAAATTGGTTTTCTTTTCTAAAAGATTTGTTAAAGCAATATTAATGAGATTTTTACATTCTAAAATCATCTTATCAACATTTTGGAAAATGATACCTTTACAAAATATTTCTGGACCATTGATGATTTTATTTTCAACAGTATCAATAGAAAGAGCAATGACCATCATCCCATCCATATGGAGAGCTTTTCTTTCGTTGATGATTTGAGGAGCCATGCCGTTTATGTCTTTGCCATCGATATATATTTCTCCACATTCAAGTGGATAATCTCTTCTTATTTGATGTTTAGATAAAACTAATGTATCGCCATTATCGAGTAAGAAAACATGATTAGGAGCCACTCCAACAGTGGTAGCTAATTCGCCGTGTAATCTTAACATTCGATATTCGCCGTGTACTGGCATGAAATATTTTGGCTTCATCAATTTAAGCATTAATCGTAATTCTTGTTTAGCGGGGTGGCCAGATGAATGAATATCGCTGAGAATGGAATTAGTAATAACTTCCGCGCCTAATCTCGTTAATAAATTAACTATTTTATCAATCATAATTCCGTTTCCAGGAATAGCACTGCTTGAAAACACTACTGTGTCTCCTGGAACGATACTGACATCTTTATGGCCTCCATTTGCAATTCGAGACAAGGCCGCCATCGGTTCACCTTGCGAGCCTGTACAAATAATGACTAAATCTTCGTTTTTATATTTTTTGATATCTTCGGTTGGAATTATTGTATCATCCGGAATTTTTATATAGCCAAAGGCTCTTGATATTTCTACTGATTTTTCCATGCTTCTTCCAATGATAGCAATTTTACGGTTATGTCCTGACGCCACCTCGCAAATTTGTTGAATTCTAGAAATATTTGAAGAGAAGGTTGAAACGATTAATCTTCCATGAGTGACATCAAAGATTTCGTTGATGGAATCTAAGACGTTTTTTTCGCTTGGTGTATAACCTTCGTTTTCAGCATTCGTTGAATCGGAAAGAAGTAAGTCGACGCCTTCTTCACCTAATCGGGCAATTTTAGCGAGCTCGATATCTTTTCCAATTGGAGTTAAATCGATTTTAAAGTCACCAGTAGTGACAATTCTTCCTTCACTAGTATCGACACATATTCCAAATGAATCAGGAATAGAGTGAGTCACTCTAAAGAAAGTAACTTTAAAAGAATTAATATTAACGACAGTGTCTGAATCATATTCGACAATCTTAACTTTTTCATTAATTCGAAAATCTTCTAATTTGTGTTTGATAAGTGCAGCGGCTAATCTGGGGGCATATATCACTGGAACATTGATTTGCTTAATTAAAAAGGGAATGCCACCGATATGATCTTCGTGACCGTGCGTGATAAAAAGAGCTTTTACTTTATTTCGATTGTTTTTTAAATGCGTAAAATCAGGTAAGACATAATCGACACCAGGTAGTTCTAAGCCAGGAAATAAGACACCGCAATCTATAATAATTATTTGTTCGTCATTTTCTAAACAATACATGTTTTTGCCAACTTCTCCTAAGCCTCCTAGAGCATAGATAGAAACAGGCGATAAAAGGTTTTTCTCCATAATAATTTCTCCTTGAGCATTATATGTCTTCTTGGATGCAAATATTATAGCACTTTAACAAAGTTATATTACTTTTGTTTTAATATTTTTACGGTTTTATTTATAATATTTGCATGGAAAAGAAAAACATCTCTCTTGAAGAAGCTAATCTACTCATTAAAACTGGATTTGGTTATATTCAATTTGAAAAGAAAGAAAAATTTAGCCCTGCTTTAATTGGAGCGACTGCGAAAGGGTTAAATATTTATAATGATAATCTTCCTGATGGAGTCGATAATGTTGGACTTGCATATAACATAAAAATGAAAATTCCTTATGAGCAAATAGTGTTAATTACTATCGATAAATTAAAAAAGAATAGGGAATTGAAGACTTTTATGCGTTTAAACATCATCTGTAAGGATGTTAGCAGGTCACAATTCTTCTACTTTAAAAAAAGTGAAAAGAAGTTTATCAAAGGTGTATTAAAAGTTATTAAAAGTAAACATGTCAAAATAAAATCTCGTAAAGTAGATGTTTCGTATAATTATTAGATAAAAGAAAAAACCAAGCCTTGAATGATTGACTTGATTTTCTTTTAAGCTATTTAGATAAAGCCTTAATCATTAGTTCATTAAGCTTTTTAATAAAGGAAGCTTTATCTTTAATTTCAAATCCTTCTAGCATGATTGCTTCATCATAGAGTATCGAAGCATAATTTTTCACTTCTTCATCATTACCTTCTAATTTACTTAAGGCTATAAAGATATCATGATGAGGATTAATCTCTAAGATTTTATCCGCTTTGATATTTTCTCCATTATTGCTTGGATCTTCATTCATGACGTTTTCCATATTGAGCGATAATCCCTCTTTAGTGGATATACATACCGGCGAATCAACGAGCTTAGTCGATAGAACAACATCGCTTACTTCATCTTTTAAAGCATCTTTAACAACATCTAATAAGCGTTTATGCTCTGCGGATAAAGTATCAATTTCTTCTTTTAATTTATCATCGACTGTATTAGCGCTTTCTTCAGAGATTGATTTAAATTCAACTTTATCGTATTCCCTCATCATCATGATGCAGAATTCATCGATTCGTGAATCGAACAATAAGACATCAATGCCGTCCTTTTTATATTTTTCTAGTGTTGGAAGCATCTTGATGGATTCAAGAGTTCTCCCACTGGCGTAATAGATGTATTTTTGGTCTTTCTTCATGTTCTTCTTATAATCGCTTAAAGATATTAATTTATCTTCATTAAGTGAATGGAAGACTAATAAATCTTGTAATAAATCTTTCTTAAATCCATAAGTGGAATAGATACCGTATTTTAAATGATCGCCGTATATCTTAAAGAATTCGAGATATTTATCATAATCTTCTTTTTTAATATCTTTTAATTTAGCAATAATTTTATTTTCGATGTTATCTGACATCTTAGTTAATAATGGTGAAGATTGAAGCATTTCTCGAGATATGTTAAGTGGGAAGTCATTAGAATCGACTAGACCTTTGACGAATTTAAGATAATCAGGAATGAGTTCTTTACATTTCTCTTTGATGAATATTCCTTTAGCGTATAAATCTAAGCCCTTTTCATAATTTTCACTATACAAATTATATGGTGCGTGAGCGGGGATAAATAACAACGCATTATATGAGATTAATCCATCAACAGAGACAAATAATGAAGTAAATGGTTTTTCATAGTCATTAAATTTACTTTGATAAAATTCATTTAATTCATCATCGGTTACATCTGACTTATTTTTCTTCCATAATGGAATCATCGAATTAAGAGTTTTAATTTCTTTAACATCTTCATATTGTCCTTCAATGGGTTTACCTTCTTCATCGACTTTTTGTTTAGAAGTGGTTACTTCCATTTTGATAGGATAACGGATGTAATCAGAATATTTTTTGATGAGTCTTTCAATCGTGCTGCTTTCAAGATATTCATCATAATTTTCTTCATCTTTATTTTTCTTTAAATAGATGCGTACACTTGTTCCGTGGTCTTTAATTTCGCTATTTTCTTCAATAGAATATTCTTTAACCCCATCGCTAGAAAATAAATAACCAGGATGATCGAAGTGTTTAGTTCTAACTTCGATTGATTTAGCGACCATAAAGGCACTATAGAAGCCAACACCGAATTGACCGATGATATTGATTTCTTCACCTTTTTTACTTTTCTTAAGTTTTTCTAAGAATTCTTTAGACCCGCTTTTAGCAATTGTGCCAAGATTCTTTTCTAAGTCAGTTTTAGACATACCGATACCGTTATCTAATATTTCGATATATCTTTTCTTCTTATCGATAGTTATAAATATTTCACCTTCACTAGTGGGGTATTTACCTGCACTAGAAATAGATAAGTATTTATATTTATCAATAGCGTCGCTCGCATTAGAGATGATTTCTCTTAAAAATATCTCTTTATTGGAATAAATCGAGTTGATCATGAGTGAGAGTAATTCTTTGCTCTCGGTTTGGAATTGTTTAATTTCTTTCATATATTTTTCCTCCAGTAATAAATATTATAATATCATTTTTAGCAGTGTAAAGAATAGAGTGCTAATTATTGATATTTTATTATTTCTTGCTTCATAATATTAGTGATGGAAAGTTTAATTAACGGATTTAAGTTATATACGAAGAAGAAAAATCATATTACTTATGGCTATTTATATACCAAAGAGATTAATATTCCTTTTGCAAAAGAAAAGAAAAGAACATTAAGAGTATGGGTGCCTGAAACTTATAATAATAAAGAAAAATTACCAGTTATATATATGACTGACGGGCAAAATATGGTCGATAAATATACCACAAAATATGGTGAATGGAATATGGAAGAGCATGTTAAAGCTCTTATTGATAGAGGGGAGAAGGGTTATATCGTTGTTGGTTTAGACTGTCCTAAAAATCCTTATAATCGAGTCTGTGAATATTCCTTTATTGGTGAATTTAAAAAAAATAATAAGATTAAAATTGAACCATACGGCGACCTTTTAGCGGATTTCTTTGTTAATTATATTAAACCACTAGTGGATAAAAGCTTTTTTACTAATCCTAATATCAACGGCTTTGTTGGTTCTTCAATGGGTGGCTTATTTTCTTTTGTTATCGCGTCTCGATTTAGACATATCTTTAATTTTGCTTTAGTTTTTTCTCCAGCTTTTTATCTATACAAGAATTGTTATTATCCTTCTTTAATTGGAGACCACGATCTTTCTAATCTAGGTAATCTTTATTTCTTTATCGGTGGAAGAGGATTAGAAAAGAAATTATTACCAGGCACTAAAAGAATGTATGAACTACTTTTAAAATTAGGAATGGATCCTCATAAAATCGCTTATCGATATGATTTTAGAGCCTCTCATAACGAAAAGAACTGGAGCAAATACGTTTTAGAAGGTTTAACATTTGTTAATCATTAATTATTGATATATTCTAGATATATGCGTTCAATAAGAGAAATATTTGTCATTGGTCATGGTCCTTCTTCTTCTCATACGATGGGGCCCGGATTTGCTAGTGAATATATTTTAAAAAAGTATCCTCATGCCGCTAAGATTGTTGTTACTTTATTTGGTTCATTAGCTTTAACGGGAAGAGGGCATTTAACTGACCGGATTATCGATGAAACATTAAAAGATATTCCTCACGATATTCATTTTGATTATAAAAGTGAAAAAGAACATCCTAACACCATGGAATTCGATGTTTATTTTAGTGATGGAACATGCCAAAAAGAAACCATTATCTCCATTGGTGGAGGGACTATTATCACTAGCGATAGCAAATTAAAAGAAAAAGAATTATATCCGCATAATTCGATGAATGAGATTTTAAATTATTGTTCCTCTAATAACCTATCCCTAGTGGATTATGTCCTTAAATTCGAAGATAAAAATATCGTTAAATATATTAAAAAAGTCATTAAAGTGATGGATGAAGCTCACCTTAGAGGGATTGAAGCTGAAGGGGAATTGCCTGGTAAACTTCATGTCGCAAGAAAAGCTAAAGCCATGCTTATTAATGATAAAAAGACAAAAAAGAAAGAAAAAGACGTCACAATGATGGTGTCTATTACTTGCTTTGCTGTTGCTGAAGAAAACGCTAGTGGAGGAATAATTGTTACCGCTCCGACATGTGGTAGTGCTGGAGTAGTGCCAGGAGTTATCACTTATTTAAGAATGAAACATATTAAAGAATCGATGATTGGTAAAGGTTTATTAGTCGCTGGTTTAATCGGTATATTAGCAAAAAGTAACGCTTCGGTTTCAGGAGCGGAATGTGGATGTCAAGCCGAGATTGGAGTCGCTTGTGCGATGAGTGCCGCTTTAGTTGCTACTGCATTTGATTTCACTAATGAAAAAGTAGCTCAAGCTGCGGAAATAGCATTAGAACATTCTTTAGGTTTAACTTGTGATCCGGTTGATGGATATGTTCAAATCCCATGCATTGAAAGATGTGCCATATTTGCTATGAAAGCCATTAATTCTGTCAAATTAGCGGAAATCATTCCTTATATGGAAGCTAAGGTCACTCTTGATGATTCGATTAAAACGATGTATCAAACTGGTAAAGATTTAAGAAGTGATTATAAAGAAACCTCCATTGGTGGATTAGCTAAGATTATTAAGTGTTAAGCACTTTTTAATATTGAATAAACAATTCCCAACGACTTCCCCTATACAATCGGATTGATCGCGACCATTTTTAAATCAAACAACATTTTATCAAGAAAAAAGTTCCAATTTTGGTTCTTTTTTTCTTGCATTTTTGATATATTTTTATTACAATAATATTAGGGGTAACCCTTCTACTAAATCGGAGGAATAAAAATATGTCAATACCTGAAGAAATAAAAAAAGTTCCTAGACCAAAAAGTACAGTTGTTAAATATGCGTTTGGAAGATATTTAGTCATTAAAAGAACAAGCAAAAGAGTTCCTGGAAAGAAAACTCCAAGAGTTGTTGATTTAGGAACAATAGGTGAAATTAAAGATGGTAAATATGTTGAACTAAGAAAACTTCCAAAAAAGAAAGAAAATAAAAAATCTATTGATATTAAAGACTATGGTACGTTTGCTGTTGCTAATAAGGTTGGTGAATCTTTATATGAAGATTTAAAAGCAGTTTTTAGAGAAAAAGATGCTGATAAGTTATATGCCATTGCTTTACTTAGAAGCATTGATCCAGACATTAAAAATAGAGAAATACAAATGAGTTATCAAACATCTTTTATATCGGAAGTTATCCCTAATGTTGCACTTAGTGAAAATACTATTGTTACATTTTTAAAAGAGACAGGAATGGAATATTCATTGATAAGGAAATTCTTATTAGAAAGAAGCAAGAAATTTGTTGGTAAAAAACAAGTTATCGATGGAACACTTAAAGATAATAATTCAATTGAAAATGATTTCTCCGAGTTCTCTAGAAAAGGAAGAGTAAAGGGTAGCAAAGATATATCACTTCTTTATTCATATGATTTAGAAAGCAAAGAACCAGTTTTAATGAAAGTTTATTCAGGCAATATGATTGATAAAAGAGGAATCCTTGATTTTATCAAAACATTTTCACTTAATAATTCTATTTTAGTAATGGATAAAGGCTTTAATAGTAAAGCTAATTTAGAGGCATTTAAGAAAATGGAAAATCTCACCTATGTTCTTCCATTAAATAGAAAAGATAAAATACTTTATACAAATGATATGTATGATAATATTTCTCATCCACTTCTTAATAAAGAGGTGACTATTTTGTGTAAATCTAAAAAAGTTAGTGATGATACATTTATATATTCTTTTAGAGATCCAAAAATAGCTAGTGAGGAAGAAATATCGTATACCAAAAAGCATCAAGATAATGGAGATTTTTCTAACGAAGAATATGAGAAGAATAAAAAAGAATTTGGTGTTATTTCGTTTATCACTAATAAAGAACTATCATTTGAAGAAGTATATGAAGCATATACGAGTAGATGGGAAATCGAAATCATGTTTAATATGATGAAAGACATTATCGATTTAGATACGGTCAATGTTCATAGTGACTATAGCATCATAGCTTCAGAATTCATTAATTATCTCGCTGTTATTATTTCTCAAAGAATCAAGAAATTATTCAAAGAAACAAAGCTTATTGAAAATAAAAATAAATCTAAAACTATCTTAGAAACATATTCATATAAACAGGTAATGAAATTCCTTTCAAAGATAAAGAAAATAAAGCTAGACAATAACTGGGAAACAAACTATCCATCCAATTGTAAATACATTCAAGAGTTAGCTGAAAAGCTTAGTGTATAGGGGGTTTATTGGGGTTTCTTTA
>CAVDWX010000092.1:0-72292 GCA_963612735.1 Gemmiger formicilis
AAAACCGCCCATAAGTTCGGCACCGTCATTTTTTCCGGCGGCATAAATGAAGCCATTGGCATCGTAAGTTATAATATCTTCCGGTTGATATGCAAAGACTACTTGTTTCAAATTAGATGGCACGAACTTTGTTTTCGCACTAGCACTTAATTCATCGGCGCCAACAACTCCGTCAGATGTAATAAACCATTCTTTTTTAATAATTGGTTTATCAGCATTGATACCTTCGGTTGGACGTGCATAATAAATTTCAGTTAAACGCTCATCTTTACCAAGCACCTTTTTAATTTCATCTAATTGGTCTGATATGATATGATAACGAGTTTCTTCATTGTCAATAATATCTTTTAACTTAGCCAAAGTTTCTTCTAATTCTTTTTCATCTGCATTAAGTTCCGCTAAATCAAGACGACTTAGGCGGCTCAATTTCATATCTAACACTGCATCGGCTTGTTCATCATTTAAAGTAAATGCCATCTTTAATTCTTTATGCGCGGCGGCACGATTTTCGGCGTTCCTTACAATGTTGATTAACTTGTCAATGTCACTTAAGCATTTTTGTAAACCAAGTGTAACTGTTAATTTGTGATTAGTTTTATCATAATCATTACGTGCAATACGTGTAATAATTCGGCTACGATAGTTAACCCATGCGGTAATCAATTCCTTCAAGTTAAGCAATCTTGGTTCACCGTTAACAATTACTGTTTGATTAACTTTTACACTATCAGCTAATCTTGTCTTGTTAAATAATATTTCTAAACATTTCTTTACATCTGCTGAACGATTTAAAGTAATGATAATATCAAAGTTATGCGGACCAACTTTGCGCACATCAATATCTTTAAATTCTTCATAACCATCTTCGATAACTAATTTCTTTAAAGGCTCTTTGATGCCGCTATCTATTTCTACGCCATAAGGTAAATCATGAAATACGATGGCAGTTTCGGCACCTTTTTTAGTGATATCATAATGCGGTCTAATTTGAAGTGTTCCACGTCCAGTAGTATAAATATTTAATAATTCTTCGCCATTAGTAACAATACCACCTGTAGGGAAGTCAGGCCCTTTAATAAATTGCATTAAATCAGCTACCGAGCAGTCATTTTTATGCGCCATATACCATTTGATAGCAGATGACACTTCGGTAAAGTTATGCGATACTAAGTCACTACTTAGTCCTACTGCGATACCACTATTGTTTCCGCACAATAAGAAGGGGAACTTTGATGGCAAAGTGATTGGTTCTACAGTTGTTTCATCATAGTTAGGTTTGAAATCAACTGCATCTTTATTTAGGTCTTCTAACATTAAAAATCCTATGCTAGATAGCTTACATTCTGTATCGTTAAATATATTTTAACTGACTATTTCTTCACTAACATTTTATTTGTTAGGTTCACCATTTCGGTTCTCAAACACTTCGTTTCCTAAAATGTCGACACGTATCAATAGTGTCCCTACTCCCTGCCTGTGGTCGGGGATAGTCGATACAGGTTACAATTATTTTCTAATAGGTGTAGGATATTCAGATAGTAAATCTTGATAAATTTCATGCTTGTTAATCCGGCTTACTGTATGTCTATCCTTATATCCCGTTTCTTCTAATATTTCTTTTTGAGTTAAGTTAGTTTTTAATAGTAAATCAGCAACCAGTAATGCTTTTCTTTCATTTTCTTTTTTTATATCTCTACAAGGTATTGGTCGTTCTACTTGTAATCATATTTTCCCATTATTTAT
The DNA here is from genome assembly GCA_963612735.1 of Gemmiger formicilis. Classification (GTDB taxonomy): domain Bacteria; phylum Bacillota_I; class Bacilli_A; order RFN20; family CAG-826; genus CAVDWX01. Next base: position 1,744 of record CAVDWX010000092.1, read on the forward strand.
TCTAGATATTTGGTCAGAAGAGATATTGTACTTCAAAGCTAAATCTTTTATTTTAATATCTGTGTTTAATAAATCATAAACTATATCTTGAACTATATCTATACTTAATTTAGCAGCAGGATTAATGCCTAAACAGAAACAATTCTTTCTTTTTTGAACTTCTAATATATGTTCTTTTGTTCTTATAGGATAACTTTCTTCATTAATACGATATTCTTCTCCATAACATATCTTTTTTATTAAGGATGCGCTACATCCTCACTTGTTTCCTATTTCTTCCGACGTGTCATAGGTAGTTTTTAAATCTATAATAATATTTTTTATATCTTCTTCAGAAAATTTACAAGTTACACTTCGAGCATTTTCTCCTCCAGCAGTCATATTATAACCATTTGGAACTATTGAATTATATTTACTTATATAATATTTTTCTAAAGAATCCAATTCTTCAATTTTACATAAAGTCAGGATTTCAAACTCAAAACTATCTACACCATATTTCCTAATAGCCTTATGAAAAACAGTGTTATATGTGTTACTTGGAGGATAATATGAAGCTGCTATATGCTTTTTCCTTCTTTCTTCTATATTTATGCTTTGACCAATATATGATTTACCATTATTTTTATTTATGAATCTATATATACCTATCATTTTAATTGTCTTCCCACGAGACTCTCTGCGGTACTATCTCCTTTTCTGTGGATATTATACTACAAATTACCCTCGTTAGCAAAAATTGATAATAATTTTTACCCCACTGATAAGTGGAAAAGTGAATTATGAGGCATAACGAACATTTGTTCACCTCGAAGCGGCAGCCGTGTCGCCTAGTATATTACCGTTGTTTCCTTGCATCTCAATTAATGGATATCTTAATTTCCACCATTGAGAAAGTCTAACAAGTGCGCCATAAACACTTGCATCACCATGAGGTGAATATGCTAATACACGTCCAGCTTCAGTGGCACACTTCTTAGTTGGTTTGTCTGGATAAACCTTATCTTCCCATAATGTATATAAGATTTTACGATGTATAGGTTTAAGGTTGTCTTCAACGCTAGGAATTGCCCTACTCTTAATTACGCTATTAGCATAGACAAGGAAACCCTTTTTAGTTCTCTCGTCTAAGTTACTCATTAGGGTCTCCTATTTGTTTTCTTCTGCTTTATTTGATTCAGCTTCTGCAGCTGCCTTAGCTTGTGCTTCAGCAATTTGTGCTTCACTTTGAATTTGATAGTGTTTAGTAAGATTTACCATACTACCATCTGCTTCTTTAATGAAGACGTTGTTTTCTACAGTTGCTAAACGTTGATTTAACACATTGAAGAATTCTAAAATGTTCTTCATAGGGATTTCATCTGTAATCATGATGTCTGCCCATCCTGGGATTTTTGGTGTTTGATTTTGTTCCATAATACTTTTTCCTTTCTAATTTTAATTAATTTTATTTTATAATTTCTCATAATTAGGTTTTCCTAATTACAATAATATTATACTAAATTTTGTTCTTTTTGTCAAGAAAATTTTTAGTTTTCCGATAAATCGTCATCTTCAAATAAATCATCATCTTCAAAGGAAGACAATTTATTTTTAAGAATAAACTCACGACGTAACGCAGGTGATTTACCCATTAGTTCGTCATAAAGTTTTAATGTTTCTTCAACATTTTCAGTTGTTAGTTGAATAAGGACACGATTTGATGGATTTAATGTTGTTTCATATAATTCATCTGGTGACATCTCTCCTCGATTTTAATTCTGACTATTTATTCACTGATATAATACACTTTATATCAGGTTTGCTCTTTCCTATTACTTTGCCTTCGTTTCCTAAAAGCAATCTACGTACCAATAGTAGAAGTACTCCCTGCCTGTGGTCGGGGATAGTCGATACAGGGGATTATAAATTATTAATATTTATAACCTTCCCACGAGACTCGATATTTATATCTTACCCTCGTTAGCAAATCAAATTTTGATTTACCCCGCTGGTTAGCGGAAAAGCAAATTATGGGCCAAAAGAGTGCTCAGCCCCTTATATCTAGTTAACTTCACATTTTTATGATTTCGCATATACTTTTTAAATTCACTACTATCTTCATACCAATATTTCGCTTCTTTACCATTTATTGTTCTATATAAAGGTGAAACTGCGGCATAAACTTTACCTTGTTTAATTAATTCAGGCAGATGATGTAAGAATAATGTTAGTAATAATATTTCGATATGACGACCATCCGCGTCTGCATCAGTTAAAATTATGATACGATTATAACGTAAGTTATTAATATTGAAATGGTCTCCGATACCGCAACCTAAACAAGTAAGAATATCTTTAATAATATCACTTTTGATTGCGTCTGATAGTTCAAGACTCGTGCAATTTTTGATTTTCTTTATTTTTTAATAAATCGACTATTTATTCACCGATATAAATCGGGTCTACTCTTTCGCATTGCTTAGTCTTCGTTTCCTAAAAACTAACCACGTATCAATAGTGGCGCTACTCCCTGCCTGTGGTCGGGGATAGTCTGTACAGGTTTACATATGATTGTTGTAAAATTGTCTTAAATAACTATAACTTTTATTGTTGGCTATATCACGTATAGATTGCTCACTTAAATTAAATTTTTTAGCAATTAAGAATATTGGAGTTTGTAATGCTAACTCATCGTATATTTGAAATACTTGCGGAATTGTTAATTTTCCTGTAATAATACGAAAAGTTCGAATTGGATATTGTTCATTTTCTTGTTTTCAATTTTCCCCAATATTAATGCGATAAACTATTTTATAAGTATATAATGGATTTAGCGCACAAATATCTTTAATAGTTATTGGTTCCTTAAGTTTTTTAATAATAAATTTTGCATCTTCCAAAGTTATTTTATGATTTCCAAAATCTGGACGGCAAGGAATATTACGTACGATATGTTTTCAACTTTTAAATCTATTAATGTCTTTAACTACGTCTATTGTAGTATTATATTTTTTTGCGATATCTACTATAGAAGTTTGAAGATTAAAAGTTAAATCATTAATAATATCATAAACTTGTTCGGTAGTTATAGTTGCTCGATAACTATTTTCACCTGATAGTTTTTGAGAAACTATTTTCTTTTGGATATTTTTACTTTGCATTTCTAGACGAATCGGATATTGAATTCCATCTTGAGCATATTCTTCTCCATAATTAATATGTTTAATCATAGCAGAAGAAACGCCATAAATTTGACCTATATCTACATAACTTAATTCAGTGTCTTTTAATAAATCATAAATAACGATAATATCTGATTCAGTAAAATGAAAATATGGTTGATTTTTTCTGTTTTGTCCTCCAGTTTGCATATTGTATCCATTTGGCATTAATGAATTAAATGTTTTAATATAAAAAATTTCTCGTAGATTTAATTCTTCAATTTTACATTCTTCTAAAACAGTAAAGGTAAAATTTTCTATTCCATATTTTCTAATAGCCGCATGTAATAATGTCGTAGCTCCGTTTTTAGCATCATATAAATGTCTTCGATAGCGACACTCAATATTTTTTGATTGTCCGATATAAATTTTATTACTAATTATGTTTTTAAATTGATAAATACCTATCATATGTTTTCCCACGAGACTCAGTATAATTAACTAAGTTATCCTTTCTACGTCTATTATACTTTACCCTCGTTAGCAAATCAAATTTTGATTTACCCCGTTGATTAACGGAAAAGTAGATTATGAGGCAAAATCTCACCTCTTAAAGGTAAAACTGCTTGACCAGCACCTTTTGTCTCTTTGCAACCTCCTGCAGCTGAATCCGAGTACTGCAGCCTACTCGCTGACTATTTCTTCAGAAGGACTTTCCCTCTGTCTACTGTTTCGGTCTCTCAGACACTTCGTTTCCTAAAATGTCGACACGTATCAATAGTGTCCCTACTCCCCAACAACGGGGATAGTCGATACAGGTATGATGGCTTAACCACCTTCCCACGAGACTGGGCATATTTCTATGCTTTACCCTCGTTAGCCACTAATTAAGTGACCCCTTACGATAATAAGGTAAAATAGATAAGGGCAATTCGTTCACCCTCAGTCAAAAATAATTCGGCATCAGAAAAGTCTGTGGCATCCGCAAGTTTAACCGGTAAGTCTTTTAAACTATTCATATTTTTCCCACCACGAGCAATTTTTTCTTGGGCTTCACGTTTACGTTGCGCGGCTTCTTCGGCTTTTTGTTCAATCATAATTTTATCAAGCACTTGTTTGGCTGCCTTCTTATCTAACACCATCTGACCAACGGCTTTACTACAAAAAGTTCGAGCAGATGGAGAGTTAAGAGTTAATTTTGTTTGTTCGCCAAATAGCGGACGTTCACTCATATGAATTGATAAAACTAAAACTAAACCTTTACGAATAATATCTCCGCTTAGATTTTTATCTTTAATTAATTCCATTTCTTTTGCTAACTTATTTATATTGCTAGTAAAAGCAGTTTTCCAACCAGTAACGTGTGTTCCATTATTTGGAGTATAACCTCCATTAACGAAACTATAAATTGTTTCATATGTGCGGTCGCAATAGCAAAATGCATATTCAACTTCACAAGTTTCACCGGCATCATTCTCTACTGTAGTATTAAAATAAAATGGGTCAGTTAATACTTTTAAATCGGCGGTTTTAATTTTTAACATATCTTTAATACCATTAGTATAATAATAAGAAGCAGTTTCAATAACTTTCTTGTCGTCCATTACTGTTAAATTAAAACGGATACCATTATTAAGCAATGCGTGTAATTGTAATTCCTCCTTGATAGTTGGAATATCCCATTTTAAATTACCAAATACAGATGCATCTGGAATAAATGAGACAGTGCTCCCAGTCACATTAGTTTTAATAGGTTTAATAATTGGGTTAGTAAATACACCATTATTGACGGTAAAGATACATTGTTCTCCTTCTCGTGTTGATACTATTTCAAAGAATGTTGATAATGCATTTGTAACAGTTGCACCTACACCATTTAATCCTAATGAGCTTTTATAATTACCTTGACCGGTAAATTTGCCTCCACTATGAAGATTAGTACACATCTCAACAATTGCCCATTTACCTTCTTTATTGCGCTTAAAAGGTATACCACGACCATTATCTATTACAGATGCCATATTAGTAGTAGTGTTAATAGTGATAGTAATTTCTTTACCATAACCAGCCGCCGCTTCATCCATTGCATTGGCAATAATTTCAGTTAATAAGTGGTGCATGCCCTTAATATCGTTAGTGGCAATATACATTCCTATAGATTCTTTAACAGCATCTCGGTAATTTAAAGTTCTAATACTGTTTTCATCATATTTGACGTTATTCATATTTTTTTAATATTTCTCCTTTCATTTTAATAAAAAATTCTATTTGCTCATTATTTCAAGTATTTGGAAAAGTCCATCTACGTTCTCTTTTATGATAGATTGGCAAATGTTTCCAGTTTTGACCAGATATAATGGAGACAATAGTTCTTTCTTTATAAGAAGAAAAATGCTCTATAATTTTTTTTCGTGGTCAAATTGTATATAATATTCTAATTTCAATTACATCTTGTTCATTAATAATATTTTGAGGATTTTTTTCTCCTAATTGACGAGTTTTTTCCTGTAAATGAACATATTGTTTTTCGTAAACTTCAGGCATAATATCTAAACGTACTTGTCCATTATAGACTTCAGCAATTAAATGTCTATCTAAATTAGGGAAAAATTGACGTTGAACTTCTGCTCCACTAGAATATTGTTGACTAGCATAACATTCTCGAATTTTAATAATATCTTCATCTGTCAATAGTGACAAACTGTCTTTACTAGGACAAGAATAATATGACCCTCCAGGAGTTTGATTATAACCATTTAAATAACTATTATAATATTGAATTCAATAAATCTCTCTTTCATTCAATTGTTCGCGAGGACATTCTTCAATAATTTCAAAAACAAAATTATTTACACCTTCTTTTTTTATAGCATTATCAATGACACTATCTTGTCATCCTTTTAAATGAGAAGTTAAACGACGTTCTAATTCAATTGATTGCCCGATATATATTTTATTATTAATTTTATTAGTAATTTTATAAATTCCAATCATATGTATCTCCTTATACATTATAATATACACGCCATTAGATAAAATATCAAATTTTCCTTGTCTTACTTTCTCCTTTCATTTATACAATCTGCTATATCCTCTAAATCATTTTGATAATCATTATATGTTCCACAACACCATTGTGATATCATATGTGTAGCCGGATCTTCCCAAACTAAAGTATAACATTGCCCATAATCATCATAGTACAGCTCGAAACAAATGCCCTTACAAACTATTTCTTTCTCATAAGTAAAGACACTATTGCATTGGTCTGCTAATAGTGGTAATTTATTTTTATCCATATCTTTATCCTTTCTTTAAAATAAAAGTTTTATATAACATATTGTTTAAAAAATTAATGATTAATTGGTTTCAACACCCTTTCTTCATTTTTTCTTCTTACAATATATTATACAAAACTTTTTTCGATTTGTCAAATTTTTTTCTAAAGTTTTACTCAGCACTGATAAAATGAAATAAAATTAGTTCAAATTTAATACTATTTTTCTTTCTCATCAAGCGCTTGGTGTTTTTGGTTTAAAAATTTAACAGCATATTCTCCACATTGAGTGGCGGCATCTTCGAATCAAGCGCCGTCATATGGTGCTCATTCCTTATTAGGGAACCAAGTGCGCAACCAATAACGAGTAGCACTAGGAATCGCAACGATAAGCGGGAATAACGGGCCGAATAAACAATTTTGAAAAGTATGGCCAAATTCGTGCCAATCAATTCCTTCAACAGTTGACTCTTGATCTCGCAAGAACATTAATCCCATTTCACATCCACCTCACCAATCAGGACCTACGTTAATGCCGTAAATCCAATAGAATGGTTTAAAAGTAATTTTGTCAGGAATAAAAATTTTAACAATGGCAAGAATGACTGTAATAATGATGCCTAAAATCGTCATAATAATTCCCCACGTACAAGCAGTTAAATAATACAACCATCTGTGTTTTAAAACGAATTTAGTTCATTTTGCACACAAATTAAACATAAAATTGCCAATTTTTGAATGTTCATATAAAGGTTTAATTTCCATAATTTCTAACCTCCGCCTAATTTTTTTCATCTAAATAAATGTAACGATGTCCGTGGAATTTGTAGCCACGTCGTATCGCTCTGGAAATGTGAGTAGAAGGAGCATGATATTGATCTGCAACACTTTTTACTGATGGGTAAATACGAATAATATCTCCAGTTTCGGATACTTCAGCTACTTGTCTATATTTTTTATTAAGAGGAACAGCAATTTTTTCTTCTTTATTGAAACTCCAGAAAAACCCTCCTGTTTGACTAAAAATTCCTTTGCAAGTTTTTAAAATATTTTGATGTAAACAACCTGTTACACGTTCAGCTTCATTAGCGCTAACAAACTCATTAATGAAATTGCCTTGTAAATCGTATTGATAAACAGGTGTCTCTAAAAAATTTCCGCAGTCTCCTCCTTTAGTGCTATTATAACCATTGGTATAAGAATCATAATATTGAATGTAATAAATTTCTTTTTCATTTAATTTATCTTGAGGAATATTTTCTTCTATAGGTTCTATTGAAAACTTGTCTATTCCATATGCACGCATTGCTCGATACAAATGAACATCTGAAAATTTACTATAACAACAATGCTGATCTCATCTTCTTTTTAATCGTTGAATGGTTTGCCCTATATACACTTTATCATTTACAGTGTTGGTAATTTTATAAATCATTCCCATTCTCATTCTTTTTGTCCTTTAAAATTAAATTCAAAAAGATACCAATAATCATAGCTAAAGCTACGCCAGTAAAAGTAAAATTACCAATTGGAACAAACAACCCTCCAACTCCCGAAATTAAAATAATAGAAACAATTAAAGTATTTTTTGTATTTTCTAAATCAATCTTTCTCAATTCTTTCAATCCGCTAATGGCGATAAAACCATATAAAATTAATGCGCATCCGCCAAACACACAATAAGGAATTGTTTGAACCCATCACATTAAAGGAGCAAATAGTCCTAAAATTATAGCTAAAATTGCGGCTCCAATAACCGGATATATACTTCCAACCTTAGTAATTCCGATAACTGCGATATTTTCTCCGTAAGTAGTATTGCCCATACCACCAATAAAACCTCCTACAGCGGTGGCAATGCCATCACCCAAAGCTGTTTTGTCTAAACCGGGTTCTTCTAATAGATCTTTTTGAATAATATTAGATAAATTTAAATGATCTCCTATATGTTCGCAAAAAGCCACACAACTAACTGGAATTGCTATCAATAATATTTGAGGAATTTGACTTCAAGTAAAGTGATTATATTTAAAACCTTTAAAAGCCTCAATAAAAGAAAATTTAGGCAATCATTTCAATTTTGCACCAAAAGAAATCAATTGCATTGATTCATTTCCACAACTCTTTCCAATCAAGGTTAAAATTAAAGCCAATATGTATCCTCCTATAATAGCAATTAAAAACGGCAATGTTTTGAGCAATCCTTTACCATAATAAGATAATAATGCAACAATTAACATTGTAAAGATAGCTACTAATAAAGATCAACCATTAAAATCGATTAATCCGTTTTGCATGCTCCAAGAAGTTGCAAATCCAGCGAGGCCTAAACCAATTAAAGTTACTACAGGACCTACAATAACGGGAGGTAAAATTTTATGTAATATATTTGCACCAAATTTTTTAACTATTAAACTTAATAGCATATAAACTAAAGCTACAACAGTTAACCCTAAAATTAAAGCAATGTAATTACCACCTGGTTCTTCAGAAGCTCCAAATCCCATAAATAAACAAGCCGACATAATGGGCATAAGGGCCGCGCTTGAACCTAAAAAAACAGGGCTTTTGAATTTAGTAATAAAAGCATAAATAATTGTTCCAATACCTGCGCTAATAATAGCAGCAGGAACCATTTCAAAACTTTGATAAGTTAAAATAGAAATTAAAGATGTAGCAACGAACATTGCCAAGCAGTGCTGAATACTATACAATATGATTTCTTTTTTAGAAGGTTTATCTTGAATATCATAAAGTAAATTCTTATTTTTATTCATTTCCATAATCCTCCTTTAGTACCTTAACTAATTCATCACTTGAACAAACTAATTTACCATGAGTTTTTATGGCACCTGTTAAAAATATATTAACATAACTCATCTGAGCTTCGCCCGGTTCTTTTTGCATGGCCGCCAATTTTTGTTGGCCAACTTCTCCTTGGCAAGTTAAGAAACCTTCTCGGCAATCATCGTAAAGAGCATATAAATTCTTTTTTGGGTCGGCGTCAATCATTTGAGTATAAATGCCTATTTCACAAGTGGTTCCTATTGGAGGAGTATCGTTACTGATTACTGCAATTAATAAATCTGTTTCTTTTAATCGATTATAATCCCCTCAATAAATATCATATGAGGTAGCACATTTTGTTTTATCATTTATATTTTTATTACGATGAGGAACATAAATTTGTGCATTTGGGAAAATAGGTACTAAACGTTCGTATAATCAATCAAGATACATTCGGTCTTTTTCAGTAAAAATTGGACCGGCTAAATAAATTCTATTTGCAACCTTCTTACTATTCATCGGCCGCCTCCTCTGCCCTACTTAAACGGTCTAATTCAATTAGAAACATTACGGCGTAGCAGGCCAAATCTTTTACGGTGTCTTCAACGCTTTCGAAGTCATTATGTCCACCCTTAATTAAATTTGTAATACGATCCAATTTATTATGCAAAGGAACCAAACCGGCGATAGGACCTAAATCATCAATTAGGCGGCCAAAACTGTCTCCGTAGTTTGAATTTTTCTTCTCATATAAATCAGCCATACGATTTACAATAAGTCTAAATTTTTCAACTTTTTCTTTGTTTGTCATTTTCGTCTCCTTTAAGTTAAATTTATTTCTACTTATATTATACAATGTAACTAGACTAAAGTCAAAAAAGGCGCAGGAAAATTTCCTTCCCGGCGCTTAATTTTCTTCTTCTTCTCTGCGGCGACCATTCCAATACTCAAGCACTGGATCGGCAGTTGGCAAGTAGTGAACTATCTTAGGTTGCCAAGCAGTGATTTTTTCGCCGCTATTGATCTTGTGATTCTTAGAACAACATGAGAAACTGGTTGTTCCAATCAAAAGAATTAGTAAACCTATTAATGTTCTTTTTAATCTAAACATAATTATGATAATTGCTCCTCAATTTTTAATTTTGTATCATTCATTTTTGCGACACCTGTTAAATTATCAGCCCGAGTAATTGTTACAGAGTCATCTTTAAAGATAGGTTGTGTAATACTTGGTTGATATATAGCTGGTTTGCTGGTGCCACCTATACCACTAGCCCAATTATCATTGATAGTAATAGTATTGGCACGTCAAGTTTCTATAAATTTATTGCATTTTAACTGTATTTTAAAATTTTCTAAATCAGATAAGGTTGTTTCTTTCTCGTTCATATCTTTGATAAAGGCTTGAAATTTTGATTGATATTTACATACTTCATAATGTACGCATAATGTACATTTTACTGGTTCAATAATAGCCGATAATTGTTGAACATCGCTATTGTTGTTGTTATTATTTTTCTTCGTTGCCATGATTTGTTATCGCTCCTTCTATCCCATCTTCAGCTAATCTTAATTTTACAAGGTAAGGATGACGCAAGCGTCCTCGATCGTTGTAACTCATTGCTTTTACTACAGCAAAAAGGTTTCCTTTTTTAATATCTTCAGTTGCAGAAACTAACCATTCTCTGTCTTCATCGGTTAGACCACTTGTTACTGAAGTTGTGTTTCCATCTGGCAGCTGAACCACAATGCCATTTGCCCAGCCATAATAATAAGGCTTAGTAACAGGTTCCCAGTCTGTCCATGGGTCATTTAACTCCACTGCAGATGGAGTTCTGATTACTAATTTTTTTTCTCCGCTATCAAGATAAGAGACTTCCCAATAAGACCAATTAGAAGGATTTTGACCTTCGTATTCTCTCTTTGGTACTAAGACTCCAATTACTGGTAGCTCCATTTCTTCTAAACTTTGTTTTAATTTCAAAGTTTTCCATGCGGTACGAGTTCCTGGTAAGTAGGGGTTATCCTTACGTTGAATTACTACTCCTTCTCCACCTGCCGAAATAATTTGGTCTGCATGTTCAGCAAAGTCATTGGTAAAAATGGCAGTTGGTTTAAAGTAGTGATTAGATAGTTGTGAAAGAGCTCCTAAACGTTGCTCATATGGTGTGTTAGTTAAATCTTGATTATTATACATTAAGACATCAAACATTAAACCATATAGCTTGTTCTCTTTTTGTCTTTCAACTGCCTTTGGTGGTAAACAACGTAAGATGGTTCCAACTGTATTAGCATTAGTGCCGTATTCGTTCCAACAAATCTCTGCTAAGACAACAGTATTGTCTGGCCAAGTGTCCATTTCTTCAGTCAGATGAGGAAGTTTAGCAGTGTAATCTCCATATGCACCTGTGACTTTGCTGATGCTTCTACTGTGGATTAAATTATTGCCTTTAGAAAAATGAGCAAAAAGTCCAAAATCTCCATCATGCTTTTCTGTGGCTATATAAAGATTATCTTTGTTGTCAATCATAGCTTGACGTTTAAGGTTAGAATCATCTTCATTATTATAATATTTCATAATTGGCATTTCGTAGGCTATATAATGAATGTCCATAAGTGTCTCCTTTCTAAAAAAGATAAAAGATTAATTATTTATAATATATTATACTAAAAATTTTTCGATTTGTCAAGAGAATTTTAAAATTTTGGTTTATATCTTACTAAACGCATATTTAGACTGTCAATATCGAAAATAGTCCTGCTGTATGTAAAAACTCATAATGAGTTATCAAAAGTTTTTGATAGTGGTATTCAACTGATAGGATTTGAAAATCCGCTATATTCTGCAATTACTACATCTTTTTGGTCATCATAATCGTCTGGTATATCGAACTTAAAGATACATTCGGTAAGTTGATCTCCTTCTTTTTTTTCAATTCTGTCTGTTGTTCATATGTCAATATCTCAATCTTTTTGAAAATTTTTACATATAACAGGTTTTAAATATTGTTGATCTGATTCATATTCAAGATTATGTAAGGCCGCATAAAAGAAATTCTGTGAAACATAGGATCATAGACCTATGAAAGTCTGTCCTTTTTTTTGAAAAAGAGCATTATATGGTTCTCCACCTGAAGAAACATTTGTTTCCATTTGTCCTAAATTTTCATTTCATTTAAACTTACCTGTTTGGAGTGAATCATAGGTTCAATAATTGCCTACAAAATCATTAATTGTAAAACTCTGTTTCAAACCTTTATTTAAGGTTTGCATTAGTGGACAATAATAAGGAAAGTAACCAGGTTTTAAAGGACGAATACCTGAATAAAATTTTAAATATGATTGGTATCAACCTTTGTTAGCAGGCAATCATGCATAAGCAAAGCAATAGCTCTCTCCGTTTTTACGATATTCATCAGAATTAATATCATCTACTTGTGGTTCAAAATCTTTTTCTTGAATTTGAGTTATTTTAATAATCGGTTCTTTGACAATCGTACAAAGTAAAGTGAATTTTAAAGAATCAGTACCGTTAGATGGATTTAAAGCACCATTGCCCACTACTACATATTTTGGTGTTGGCTCTTGAGTATTTTTGTATGTAGCATAACATTTATTATCAAAATTAATAGTTAAGATACGACTTTGAGATTCTAAAATTAGTTTTGATAATAAATAGTCTCGAAGACTTTCTTCGCCTTGTATAATATGTTGATTAAGGTTATCTCGACCATGAATAAAATTTTCAAAATTTTCTCTTGGAGAGAGTAATAAAAACTTTCAATTTACATCACTAAAGTCTAGTTGAACTTCTAATTTATCCTGAATACCTAAATAATGTCCAAGCTGAATTTGCATAGGAGTACTCCTTTCAGTTGAAATTGTTACTCCTGCATTATTAGAAGCACTAAATTTACCTGAGGAATTGAAAGGATCAAATCCTCTAATACATTTTCACGTTCCCGGATCATGAGAACATAACAATAAAACATCTTGTTCAACATTAAAATCACTAGAGGTCTGAAAAATATCGGTTGTATAAGAAAATTGATCAGTAGCTTTTAATTTTAACTTATCATCTTCAATATTTGCAGTAAAACCTTTTCAATTATCTGCATTTGGGATATCAATAGCTATTCAAACTGGAGAACTTAAATGTCAATCAGTATAATAAAGATTTTGACCTTTTGAATCTTTATCTCGAATATCACTATAAGTATTTATTTTTTGATCTTCTTTTTCTGTTTTAGTCCAATTAATTAAATTAATTGCTTTTCCTCGTATTTGCATAGTACCTCAATTTGATCGTTCGTACAAATTAGGATACAGAATATTAGGTATATTTGTATTTTTATGATATACAGTTCGATTAGCATCGGGAGTAACGTAATTTCTAGAATATGCATTTTGTAATAAGCTTCTATTCTGCCAACGATAAGTATCTAATCATAAAGTTTTGCTAGCAAATCCTACATCATCAAAGTAATAAGTGGTACGAATGCTTCCTGATGATGAACCAACAGGCTTTAAAATAAAAACACCATCTTCTTTATACACTATTTGAACAGAACTTCCATTGGCATTTTTAAATTTTAATAATTCACAAAAGGGATCTTTTGCAGTAATTTCTATTTGGCTTCCTTGACCACTTACAACTGTGATGCTGTTATTTTTTATATCGCTATTATCAAAATATCCTTTAAATTCAACTTTTTGAAAAGAGAATGTTTTTTGAATTAAATCAGGCAATTCTTCTTTAGTTTTATTTTCAAACAAATTAGTTGTCTGTTGATTGTCATAATAAATATACTCATCAGCCATATAACTTACCTCCTAAATCCCATAAGGATTTATTTGATAGCGACGCAATAAGTCTTCCAACACTGGCCATGATATCACTAATAACCCATCACGAGCACGAGTCATCGCAACATAAGCCACATTTAAATCTTCGCTATCTTTAATTGCTGTATCAACAACTACTACATTATCATATTCCAAACCTTTTGCTTGGTGAATAGTTGTTGTATTAATCCAACCTAATTCTTGTATACCCTTAACTTGTTTATTGGTTCTACATAAAATCATTGGATTGGTTTGTTTTAAAAAATCGTATACTGCTTGAATTGGTTGTTGTAACATTACCACTTGGTTACCATTCACTATCTCCCAACCATTTCTAAAAGGGTCTATTACTATTACTCGACCGCCTTCTCCGCGATAACAATGAACAGATGAGTAATTACAAAAATCATGTTGTGCGATATAACAATCCCCCCATAGATTATTATTTAATTCCTCATAAACGGTAGTAGCATAGTTAATAATTTCTTGATAGCTACGATAATTATATTTTAACTTATAAATGTCAAAGCCTTCTCCAAGTTTATTAAATACTTCACCATCAGCCCCGCGGAATTCGTAGATAGATTGCCAACTATCTCCAATAAAGAACTTTTTCTTCGCAAGCACTTTTTCAAATATCTTGAACTGCACAGAGTCAACATCTTGAAATTCGTCAACAAAAAGAGCGTCAATAGTTGTAATATCTTCCTTGTAAGCCTCTAACATATTATATAAATATAAAGGATAATCAGTAAAATCATATAAACCATTATTTCTTTTATACATAATATAACGTTCTTCTAATGCATTTAATGTGCGGCGAAAATTATCGGTAATATCCATTTTCTTACTACCAGTAATATAAGTATACAATATACCAATATTAACTGATTTCACACGAGCAGTACGTAAATAATTTTCTACTATAAATTCTAGTATACTTTTAATTTGATTTTCTTGAAGCACTTCTACGGCAAAATGATATTTTCTACCTAAAGCTTCAAGTAAGTTCCGACTCCAAACGTGAATAGTAGTAACCTCTACATCAAACACGCCCATTTCTTGAAGTCGTTGTTCCATTTCAGCGCGAGCCGCACGTGTAAAAGTAATAGCACAAATGCGGTCTGCCAAGTTTTCATATCTATAATTTGCAACGGCGGAAATTAACGACCGTGTTTTCCCCGACCCCGCGGGCGCTTTAATTAATATATTTGCTCCATCACTTTGAACTGCGGCACTTTGACTATCATCTAACTTAGCCAAATTTTCTTGCAGATGCTGTTCAAAGTTGATGTCATTATTTCTTTTTAATGTTAGTTCTTTGTTCATCTGCATCCTTCCATTTCTTTACCTTCTTCTTATTTCTTTAATTTTTTCTTCATACTCTCTTTTTATTTTATCCAACTTTGGATCGGTTTGCAAATACGCCGCCAAAAAATCTGCCGCCGCAGTACAGTCAATTAAATCCGTTTGGCTGTCTTCTTCGCTATAAAATGGTTTAGTAAAATACTTGTCTAATATTGGGTCACTTACTTCAGTAGCCACTTCGTCAATTTTATCAAGCCATAAGTCTTTATAAGGCAAAGCCTCGATGTTATCTTGAAAAGTGAAAACAGCATCAAATTTATATTTCTTCGGCAAATTACCAAAAATAATTAAATCTTCATCTGCGCCGCAACTTTCGTAAACTTTTTCTGTTACCATTAAAGTTTCAAAATAAGCTTCAAATGGAGTAAGATTAGTTTTAATGGCTTTTAAATATGAACTATACATATTCATACCAAACACTTTTTCTTTTACTTCATGCGGCAACTTACTATAAATTGCATAAGTTATATCTTCATGTGTGTCATAGACTGGCATTAACACTAATATCTTCATTTTAATCAAGCACCTCTAATCTTTTTCTATTTTTTTGGGCAAGCAAATCTGCATAATTATTCCATTTTTCATCGTCTGTTAAATTGGTTTTACCATGTGCCTTAACTTTACTAATTTCAAAGCGGAAAAATTTGCCCTTCAACTTAATATAAAGTGCAATAATGCGACGCCATAAATCTTGATTCTTGACTTCTTGGCGATCCGCAGTGCGCCAACCGTTTTGCATCCAACGTTGATACCAACCTTCGGCAAAGCAGTTGGAGATATAAGCACTATCAACATAAATAGTAATATCCACATGATGAGAAACGATGGTGTCGATATTTTCCAAAGCGCTTAAAAATGCCATTAATTCCATTCGATTGTTAGTTGAGTATGGCTCATATCCTTGTTGAGTATCAATAATTTCGCCATCTTCGACACAAATCGCGGCCCAACCACCCATCATGGTTTTAGAACTAAACGCTCCATCTGTATAAAATTTTAATGTTCGCATACTTCAATTCCTTCCACAGAATTGTTAGGGTCTTCATGAACTAAACCAAACTTTAAATAAGTTTCATTTTGGAAATAGCCTCGCACTATAATATTAAATTTATTAATCTTAGTTTGATAGTTAATTGCATTTTTAAGCCAATTTAATGGCATATATACCTGTTCTTTTAATGAAATTGGCACATCTAAACGAGATTCACGGTCACGTTTGTTTTCAGCATCAATTAAATGATTAAAAATGATAGAAATAATTTGTTGCCCAAAACTAACAAAATCATCTACTAAAATTTCACCATCATCATAAGATATATCTTCACAATTTAATTTAATATTAAAGATAGTCGGTACATCATCTTCTAAATTTGCAAAAAGAGGTTGTAATCCATCTGTTAATTTCGCACGAAATTGACTTAGCGGCATATCTAAATCGGCATTAGAAATATTGATTACACAGTTAGGCACATGTACAAAATCCGCCGTTTGTTCCACTTTTAGTTTATCTAAATCTAAATATTCCATATATTAATCCTCCTCTCCTTTCTCTTGTTCTTCTAATTTACGAAGCACAGTAAAAATACTGACTTCATTCCATACATCGTTGTATGCATTATGAGCATTATGCAAGTAATAACCAAATTGACTCGCCAAGTCATTAGCGCTCACATGGTCATTGCGGTTCAAAATGCGCTTAGCATTATTAAAAGTGCAATAACCATCAATGGGCTTCCACGCACCATTTTCATCGGCATATTGAGACAAGTTGATCCCATTACGATTTAAAACCAAGCGGTCATTTCTTAACCCATGACTAATAATCATAATATCTTTCATAGGAATATCGCCTAGTACATCTTCAAAAACTAAAGTCTTTAACGACGAAAGCGGAATCCCA
The DNA here is from genome assembly GCA_963612735.1 of Gemmiger formicilis. Taxonomy (GTDB): domain Bacteria; phylum Bacillota_I; class Bacilli_A; order RFN20; family CAG-826; genus CAVDWX01. The sequence continues at coordinate 19,064 of CAVDWX010000092.1, forward strand.
TTTTCATTTAAAAAGGAATTACTAATTCCAGTATATTCGGTAAAAGGATATCCCACTTTAGCGCATACATATTGGTTAATTGAAGTTTGTAATTGATAACTCCCATCTGTATCAATGCGTTTAAATAGTAAACCTGCAAACTGAATAAGATGATTATTGTCAAATTCAATATCAATAAAAAGTAAGTATGGATGATTTTCATTGTAACACTTAATAATCATAATCAAAATCTTCCTTTCTAATTTTATTCTATTATAGTATAACAAATAATTTTCATTTTGTCAATAAGAGAAATTGAAATTTTGAAAATTTTAAAGTAAATTATTATATATAGTGAAGTTTAAGCTTGTTAAAATTGACAGCGGAAAAATTATTTATTATACTATTATGAACAATAGAAGGAAAAAGAAAAATTTTCTTCTTAGGAGGAAGGCAAATGATTACAATGATTAAGCAAACAAGCAATACTAAAAAGCTTTCCAATTTTCGTATTTCAACTTATGATGCGAAAATCACCACACCTGATAAAAAAACTGTAGAAATCATATATAATTCCTACGGTGTGCCAAATTTATCTGCGGTTGACTTAGGTCTTTACGGAGACCGCAACGTTACGATATTAAAACTTAATTTCAAAGATTTATTATGGAATACGGCAGATGCAACAAATTATCAGATTAGTTTATTTGTGGATGGAAATAAAGTAGACACTTTTTTTGAAATGGATAATACATATCCTATCGTAACTTATCCTATTGATACAACTTCTCTGACTGTTGGAACTCATGAATTTGCAGTTTCAATTATGGAAAAGAGTAAAACGAGCGGTTCAAATATTGATATTAATCAAGAAGTATACTTATGCCGTTCTTTTAATGGTACGGTTAATGCTAGTGATTTTTATGAAGCAGCCAATACTTTTGATTTTGTTGGCATTTCAAATAAAGGTTTACGTAGACATCAAATAGAAGTAATGCTTGCAGATGATGGACAATTTGCATTAAAACAAGCAATAACAAGTGATGAGCAATTTAGCACTGATTTGGGTATGCAATATGACCGTTTTGTTAGTTACATCTGTTTTAATGAATCAAGTGATATCACTGGAAAGGTAACAAATTTAGATAAGTATATTGTTTTTCAAAATTTAGCTTTAAGCACCAATTACTATGTTAAACTTAATACAACTAGCGGCCATCAACATGAAACAGAAGATACTTTAACAGCATGAGTACCCGCAGAAGTTACGGAAGTTGCCGGAGCTTGAACTATTTATTTTGTAGGAGTAAATGAAGACGAGTCAATTAGATTTGTAAGCCGCAGCATCTCATTAACAGTGTTGCCAACAACAATTCCATATGCCGAAGTAAATCCAGAGCGCGGCATCAATATTCCTGTTACGTTTGAATTATCGTTTTATTACGTATCAACTTCAACAAAAGTCGTCGAAGCTTGTGCCATTTTAAAAGATGAGTCTTTAAGCGCACTAGCAGAGATTACTAACACAGAGAAAGAAGTTTACTTACGACAAGGTGAAACATATATTCTTGAATTATATCCAGAAGGTGAATGAAGCTATCAAGGAGGTAAAGTAATCCGAGAATCTAGAATTATTTATACTGTGCCTAAAGACGCAACTGCAGATACTTTTACTGGAACATATGAAATAACCGCTGAACCACCAATTCAAGAACTAATGATTACACCTACTGAAGAAGACCAAGTTTTTAACAAAGAAGGAATTGATGGTTATAAACCAGTAAATGTTTCAGCAATTCAAACAGAAACTCCAAGTGTTGATTTATCTCTTGCAAGTGGAAATCAAACAGTGAATGCTACTAGTGGAAAATATATAAAATCTCTTACTATTAACAAACCTAGTACTTTAATTGCAGCAAATATTAAGAAAAGCGTGGTTATTGCAGGAATAACGGGTACTTATGAGTTTAAAACACAAAATAAAACTTTTACACCAACTCAAACAGGAGGTTCAGTCAGTGCTGATAGTGGTTATGACGGTTTAGGTGTAGTCGCTGTTAACCCCGTACCACTTAGTAATAAAACAGATGTTTCTTTAAACTTCTATAATCAAAGTGCTGGAACAATTGCAGATAGTCAAAATATCTATTCTGACGCAAATAAATTCATGACTTGGGCAAGTGTTATTCGTCCTGAAACTTTGATTGCTGAAAATATTAAAAAAGATATTATAATAGCAGGAATTACAGGAACATTAGTAGGAGAAGATTTACCAGTTTATACAGGATTATTAAGATTTAGTACAGCACCTACAATTAGTTTAAGTGGATCAACATTAAGTTGGGAAGCGATAGAGGGAGCAACAAGCTATGATATTTACAAAGACAATGCTCTATTAAGCAATGTAACTACAACAAGTGTAGATTTAAGTACGCTAATTACAACAGCTGGCACTTATGCAATTACAGTTAAAGCCAAAGCAAGTAACTATGCTGATAGTGAAGCAAGTAATAGTGTTAACTATGTGGTTCCATCAGCGTATAACGTAGTATTACCAAAAGCATATACCAATACTAATGTTTATTGTGCCTATTCAATAGATGATGGTGTAACTTGGGTTGAAATGAAAACTGCTACTACAATACAAACTACACAAATTAAATTTAAAAATGTAGGGAACTCGAGCTATCACTATTCTTTATATTCAACATTGTTAGGAATGACATTATATTATGGCAAAACTTCTCAAAATTACATATTAACTCAAGATATTACAGATATTCAAGTTGATTACTACGTTACTTGTTTAACAGGAGATACTCTAATTACAATGGCAGATAATTCACAAAAACAAATTAAAAACGTACAAATTGGCGATTGTGTACTTTCTTTAAATGAAAACGGGGAAAAGGTAAGTAGTAAAGTTTATTATTCTGATGCAAATGAATATAAGACAGCATCTTATTATGACTTATTTATATTCTCTGATGGTACGGAAATCAAAGTAGTTAGAAGGCATAGATTTTATAACAATAGAACGCAAAGTTTTATTCACTTAGATGAATTTGAAGTTGGCGATAAAACTTATAAAGAAGATGGAACTTGGGTTGCACTAATAGATAAAAAATACAAAGCAGAAGCAGGAGTTATTCGACATTTTACTATCTTCTGTGAACATAATACATACTTTGCAAATGGTTTACTTGCAGGCAATAAATATAGTGATAAATTAATTTTATAAAGAGGTTTAAAGAATATGAAAATTAAAAAAGGTACAAACAGATTAGTTTTTATTTTCAAGAATTATGTAATAAAAATTGGTTTAACTAAAAGAGGCTATTTAGCAAATTATGTTGAATGGGTAAATTACTTAAACAACAAAGAAATAGTAGCCGAAACTAAATTCTTTAAATTCTTTGGTATTTTAAAGCAAGAAAAACTAACTAATATAAAATGTTTTTCACACAAAGCAACTATTGAAGAAATTCCCCAAGAAGTAAAACACTTGTATAAATATTGTCTTCATAGTCGTATGCAAGTAGGTCAAGATAAAAATGGTAAATGGAAGTATTATGATTATGAGGATATTAAATACTATTTTAGAAAAGAATATGAAGAAGAAAATTAAGGAAAATAAAAAGAAAGGAGAAGTAATTTATGGCAAATTATAGTTCAAATATAAATTTTGATAGTCATATAACAAAAATGACATATACGCTAGATGGTGAAACTACAAGTGTAACTACTTCACCATTTGAAATATTTAATGCGTTAGATATTCAAACTGCGAATGTAATAGTTGAATTAGAAGATGGATATATTTTAAACACTGTCACTAATGGGATAAAGACTAGCAATACCAGTTTTACTGCTAATTTAGCTCTAGACAGCACAAGTGGTGGAAGGGGGCCGAACACTATCACTGTTACTTCAAAGCAAATAACGGAAAATTTAGAAATAAATATAACTGAAAATGGAACAACTACTCTTGCAACAAAAGGAACGAAAAACGTTGTAGATATAGACATTAATGTAAATATACCAACATATATTACCGTAGCAAGCGAAGATGACCTCCCAACCACAGCGGCGGAAGGTATGATTGCAATAGTAATTGAAGAAGGAGTGTAATTTATGAGTATTACATCTGTTTATAAATACACGAACGATAGTTGAGTAAAACTAAAAGCCTTTCAAGCAACTAGTGATGGAAATTGAAATCAAGTTAGTTCTACTACTACTCCTATAACTAGTACCGTTGATGCCTTTTTAGTAGATAGCGCTACAAATTATGCCTACTTTACCACTATGCTTGGAGGCGGCAATGGCACTTATACTGCAACCACAACTCTTGGTTCCGTAAGCATTGAAGGCAATGTCTTAGAATTATATGTTTACTCTGCCGGAAGTGGTACTTGTACAATTACTTCAGGTGAAGCAACATTAGAAATTCCAATATATGTCGGATATATTGAATGCTTAGTAAAAGATACTCTAATTACTATGTGAGATCGCACGCAAAAGCCAATTCAAGATATTCGAAATGGCGATTATGTGCTTTCATTAAATGAAAAAGGTGAGGAAGTACCTGGATACGTCTATTACGCAGATGGCGATCAATGCAAGACAGGTCAACATTATGACCAATTTACCTTCTCGGATGGCACTGTTGTGAAAGTTGTTCATCGTCATAGGTTTTACAACAATTTTGATAGAACATTTACTCATCTGGATAATTTTTATATCGGAGATAAATGTTATAAACAAGACGGGACTTGGGTTACTTTGGTAGGAAAAATTGATCGTGCCGAAGAAGGTATTATTCCTCATTATACAATTTTCTGTAATAATAATACATATTTTGCTAATGGGCTACTTTGCGGTAATCGTTTTAGTAAAAAGGTAAAATTGATTGATCCAACCATTCCGGCTGAACCTACTTATAGTTGACAACCAGTGGCACGAAAATTTCCAGATGACTTTAAAGTATCAAAAATTTGAGTAGACAGTAAAGATAAAGATATTTATATTGAAAAGAACGGTCAAGCGATTAATTATATTCAAACTGACAACAATGAAGCCAAAATGTTTTTATATCAATATAATGGTGAAAAAGATTATCATAATATTACTTTAGAAGAATTAGATACAAACGCTGAATTGGTATTAGAAATTACTGAATATGACACGCAATATGATATAACCAATTTAATTTATAATTATATTTTATATTATGAATACAAAATAGACCGCATTTCTCCAATAGCAACAATAAGTATTGAGAATGCGGGGGGGGTGTCAACATTGAGATGAGGAGGCAGCAGTCCTTTAGGAAAATAAGTTCAAGGACAATAGAAATAATGTCTCACTTTATATATTATGCAAATTAATTAATTGGAGGTAATTGACAAATGGCAATTATTGTAAGAAAAAACAAAGCGACGGTACAAGCCGTTAAACCAATTGCCTTATCAAGTGTAATGACTTTTAGCAATACTTTTGACCCTACAGATTCAATTAAACCAGCAATTGAAATCAAAATTGGGGTCGATGGACATGCTACTAACAAAGATGGCTCTGCTTTAGGTACACTTGATTTAGGCGTTCAAGGAGAACATCACGTTAAGTGAATGAAGATTGATTTAACCAGTCTTCGTTGAGGTTCAAACTCAAATCCTAATTACATATATAAATTAATCTTTGAAAGCACAACTGAACCTGCAATTCATTTTGAATACCCGTTCGAATGTGACCAAACAGGTGGCACTTTCAAAATTCCTTCAACCATTACTAAATATGCTCATATATATCGTATTGCATTGGTAATTGTAGAAGAAGCAAAAACTACTGGTAACGTATCATCTCATACTGAAATATTTAGTAGTTATTCGTGAGAAGGAGCGGTTAAAAGTTCATTCTATGACTTAAATGCAATCAAACGTGCCTTATCATTAGACACCGACCAACTTCAAGGTTTAACTAAATCAGTTATCGAAGTTGCACTTGGAGATAATGAGAAAACAGAAGTCATAAGAGATATTAGCGGCAACAATTTTGCTTACTTGATAGGCGGAGAGTTATCTCTAACTCCACGTTCAATTGGTGTCCGCAACGACCATTTTATCCGCTACTTCAAATTAAATTCTGCATACCTAAGCAACAAGCTCACCGAGTTCGATTTATACTTATGCTTTGAAAAAGACGGATATGTTTATGCCACTCAATTCCAAGAAGTGCCACATAGTGATGATGGCAAGGATGACTATGACGCAGAAGCACCTTGAATTGCATGGGTTCATCCTGCAGTTTATCGTTCTGCCGGGGATTGGAATATGTGCGTAGTTGCAACGACTGAAGATTTAACTACTGAAAATGATTATGCTACCGGAGACTTCTACCGCTTCATATCATCAACTTTAGTCGGCATTATTGATAATAGTGGTCTTCGCTATCGTGGACAAGATACAGATTCAGCAACTGATGATACATATTTAATGTCTAATGACGAAAAAGCTCTTCAAAGTAATGATGGGTATGTTATAGATGCGGCAAAAATTGGCAGCACGGAGGAAGATTGGTAATGGCAAAATACGTAATTAAAGATTTATCGGCAAAGCAAATTGAGCAAGTGTTAGTAACATCTTATCATGCATTAAGCAAGCCACTTCTTATTTATCCATCTGTTGATGCGCTTAAAGAGCATGTCGAATTAGAATTGAATACTAGCACTAATATTCACAAACTTAAACAAATTTCATCTGCGGACGGCAACGTCGTAATTCCATATGAAGAATGTCATGTGGGCGATTCACTTTTCGTTTTAAGTGGTATTCAATTAGACGAATATAAATTAGCAAGAAAAAACCCACCTGTTGACTTACCAATTATAGGCACAGATGAAACAGATGGTTTCTTATATCTAATATGTAGCACTTCATTAAGCATCGCCGCAGGAATTGCACTTAATGATAACACATTTGAATTTCCGGAAGAATTAAAAAAGACTGCGAGTATTCTTAAATATTCAGAAACTTCAGGATTCTTCAAGTTCTTAGGTAAGCTACATGATTTAATTCTAGATGGCACAATGCTTCGTAATACTACTTATTATGGGGCAATAGATTGAGAAGAAGAATATATGCCGACAATTTATCCATATATTTATAGAGATGTGGAAAACACTGAAGCAGTGCATTTGGGAAATGCCGAATTAGCTGTCCACGTTCTATATAATTGAGGAATAGTAATGGAAATGACTTCATTCTGCGCACCTACTAAGGCGGCACGTACTTGGATGATGACTTTACCATTCGGTTTAATGACTGAAAACCCAGACACTATGGAACCTTATCATTGGACAGGAACTGCCGAAGTTGGCAGATTAGTTTGTAATTAAAGAAAAAAGAGGCCATTAAGGTCTCTTTTAATTTGGCAGGGGATCCAGGAGTCGAACCCGGTTCGGAGGTTTGGACGCTCCTACGATGATTTTGAAGATCACTGGCCAGAACCGTTAGCCCAATCCCCTGTAAGGGATGAGTACCTATCGTCGCAAATTAGTCTTACGTTTGTAAGGTGCTCAAGTTTGATTGTACCCTTTTGGCGTCATTGTTTGAAGTTTCTCTATTCAATACTTTTCACGCCGATTAAGGTCTTTGATAGAACACATCTCCAATACATCTCAACGAAAGAAAGTTTTGTTTCTCTTAAAATCTCTTTGCATCTGTTTGTTTGGATGTGTTCCCTTTTGTAGGGAATGAAGATGTTGGTCTCTGCGACGGGGAAGATCGTCAGTTTGACCAACATACTGTTTTCCGCTTTTCATATTGGTGATTACATAGATACCGCTAACGGCCATGTCTTCTCACCTCACCTCGCTTATTAAAAGTTTAATTTAGCCACAACAATATAAGTATCAGGTTTAGTAACTTCGCCGGCTTTATTAGTTTTGCCTTGTTTAAACTTTTTGTCTACACCAGCAAAATTAGGGTTTTGACGAACTTCATCAACTTTACGATCAGCTGCATCTTCGCCATAGAAAGTATAAGTTTCTTTAGTTTTAACTACATCGAAACCACTAATAGTTTCGTTATGTTCAAGGGCGAATTCAATTTTAGTTAAACCTTCTTTTTCGTGTACTTCTACGTATCTTTCAATATCACTTAAAATCATTTCGCATTACCTTTCCTTTCTTAACTTTATAATATATTATACTACAATTTTTCAATTCTGTCAAGAATTTTTTCCGCATCTGGAGAATTTGATTATAATACCACCTTGTTATATAATATATTAACAGATGAGAGAAAGCAATTATTCACTCTCCGCCATCTGTAGGAGGTATTTATGGCATATTTTGGCATTAGCCTAAAAAACAACGAAGAACAACAAGAGTTCGCGCGATTAATTTCGAGTTCTGAGAAGCAAATTATCTTCTGCACCGGAAAGGCCGGAACCGGTAAAACCTTTGCCGCACTAGCCACGGCGCTTCAACTTAAAGCGCTTGAAAAGCGTTATGACCATATCGTGTATTCGCGCAACCCGGTCCAGCTAGGTGAATCAATGGGTTATCTGAAAGGAGATATTGATGATAAATTCACTCCCTTTATGGGCGGTTTAATCGACAATCTCAAAAGCATTTCACGTGCCAGCACTCTAAAACCTAATGTTAACGACCTTAAAGCCAAAGTAGAAATTGTACCAATCGCATTTTTACGAGGACGTTCATTTTCAAATACCATACTAATAATTGACGAGGCGCAAAATTTGGACTTAACAACCCTAAAGGCTGTGCTAACCCGCTTCGATGATTATTCAAAAATCATTTTAATGGGCAGTATGAACCAAATTGACGACCCTAAACAAGCTCGCAAAGATAGATGCGACTTCCTTAAAGTTATCGAAGCCTTGGCAGATGAGCCTTATGTAGGAATAGTCGAATTAGTGCAATCTATGAGATCGGCGCATTGTGTCCGCATCGATGAATTGTTAGGGCAAATCAAGTAGCGGATGCCGAGAAACTGCTTGGCCTGTCCGTCAACGGCGCATAGAGGGGACCCTTTAGGGTCGCCGCTCTTTTGATTCCTATACCGCTTTGATTCTTATGACGCTTTGATTAAATACTACTTACCACTTGAACCTAATTTGCCTTCACCACGTTCACTACGAGTGAGTGCAGATTGATATTCTTCGTCGGAAGCAATAGTAGTAATCACATCAATACGATATTCAGGTATTAATTGAGCAATACCTTTACTAATTGGATAATAACCCTTACCTTCTTTAACTGTCCATTTGTCTACTCCATCAGTAATAATAACATCATAATCATTAGTATTGCATAAGGCAATAAAAATCTCGCCCATATATTGCTCGTCAATAATACCACAATGAATGTGAAGACCTTTTGAACCAGTACTGCCTCTATCAGCTGCTCTCAACCAGATATGGTCAGGAAGAATAACTTTTAATCCAGTTGAAATCATTACTGTTGTATGAGCAGGAAGAATAGTAGGCTCAATTGCATAAACATCAAAACCTGAATCACTATCTCTCTTAGTGGGAATAATTGCTTTTTCATTACAAGGATACCATTTAATAATTTTTTCTTGCATATAAATTGTCCTTTCTTAATATTATAATATAGTATACTAAAAAATCCTCGTTTTGTCAAGAGGATTTTTCATTTTTAAAAATATATTCAATTTTCCGGAGTAGCGAAGCCTTTAACACCCTTTTGATAGTAATGAACAATTTCATTTCATACCGCAGGTGCAAATCAATAAGCTCTTAATTCGTCATCTGACATAGCCAATACAGAGTCTTCTGTAGAACTATATTTGAACAAAGGAACACCGGCTTCCATCATAATAGTAGAAATTAATAAACGTCCTGCAATAGGTCATTCAGAAGTTACCGGCAATCCTAAAAAATTGTTCCAATTACTTTTAACTTTCTCAAGTAACGTTTTGTCTTTAGGCATTTGAATAACCTGATAATGATTATCATCTTTTACAGTTCTGCCATATATACTATCTCCTGTTAAAGTTGAACCTTCAATTGGTTCCATAGAAGTAAATACTACTTCTTTAAAATGTTTATAAGCAGTCTTTAGTACCTCTACCTTTATTTCATCTGTAGTTTCATCAACACCAATTCAATTATTACTACTTATATTGGTTATACCCATCTTATATCATTTAGGCATTGGTAGTTGTCCTGTTGGAATACGGTATAAACCTTTAGAAGGTCTAATTGTAAAAGTCTTTTCAGCTACTTTTAATGTCTCGCCTGAAAAATTAACACGACCAATACCTTCACGATATTGTCTAGCCATGTTTTGTAGTGTCGTAATACCACGTGCAATAATTTTATTAACACGGTCAACTACGTCTGCTACAATTGGTTTTAATGTTTCAAAAATAGTTATATCTAGTTCGCTGCTTAAATAAAAGGTGCTATCAATTTTCTGAGCTTCAGTTGCGATTTGATTATATATGCTTTTAGTTATTTCTTGTATAGAGTGCGCCAAGTCGGATTGCATTGGATCGTTTTTTGTTAATGCACAACCAATCCCCTTCATAATTAAATATTTTAATGTAGGCAAATCAGTACTAAGAAATTGAGTTAATGTTTGGCAGATGTATCGAGTAACACCATATTGATAAGGATGCAACAACTTAGTGCGAGCATCTTCAATGTTTTGCCAATGTACTTCCAACTTAAAATCTTCTTGTGGATTTAAGTCGAAACGACGACCTCACTGAATAGAACGCCCTTTTAGAGACATTTGAGCTTTTCCCTTTTGAGCAGTTGTACCATTCATAGAAAAAGAAGGTACTTGTATTTTTAAATTTTTAACATTACGTAAGAATTCTTTAAACTTTTTATCTTTATTTAAATCATAAACTCAAGGAGATTGGCCACGAGAAGCAGTACCACCGATAATAGTATTTAATGATGCATAAGAACTATCATATGCTAATGTATACATCATTTCAGCAAAGTTTAATTTTGCTCCAGTATCATCGGTTTTAGTCGTCCATCCAGTATCAATAAATTCTTGATAAGCATCATTACCAATCCCAAAGCAACTTCCTTCATCATCATTAGTGCGTCAAAAATTGCCTGAATAACCCCATTTATTAATTGTATATGCAGCACCATCTGAACTATTTTTAACAAAGGCTTTGTTTACGTGGTCTAAAATACGATTTAAACTATTCAAATCGCGTGAATCTTTACCAATATAACCAATATTATCGTGCCTAATACAATAAATATATGCCATACTTCTTACCTCTCCTAATAAAAAAGTGACCCGCAACGGCTTGCACGTCTACCATATCTCTCCGCCGTTCTCCGACTTTGCTGGTAGTCTCTAACGTTTCGAAGGTCCCATTTACTCCGTCGAGACTTGCGGGCTTCACCACTCATGCTACCACACATCGCGGACTACCCTTAAGGTCATTATATTATATGAAAAAATCGTATTCTTATCAAAAATAAGAGCAGTCAAATTTGACTGCCCCGCTTTATTGATTTTGAACTCTTTTTAACATAGCCGCATAGCATTTTTCGCTTTCTTCCTTGAATGCTTTTTCAAAAGGTGTTTCGGCAGATGCGAAAATAATGTCATGCAAAGACTTATAATGACCCATTTCTTCAGTAGCGATATGGTGAAAAGTTGCTCTTTTAGCCTTATCGTCACATTCTTCTTCTAATTCTAGGTAGCTATAAAAGTCCGCCTTTTCTTCATGTAATTTTTCAATAAGTTCGCTAATAATCTTCATTGAAACGTTCTCCCAGCCATGCTTGAACGCATGCGTTAAAACCAGACTTAACTTCAAATACGAATACAGTTTCTCTTTCTGCACCTCTTTTTGGTTTTAAATCAACGATAATATAACCGTTTTGTAATAACCATTGCGCTAATTGCGGACTAAAAATTAATTTTGTTTTATTCATTTGTAAAATTCCCATTCCTTTCTTTATTAAACCTTTCTTTAAATAATTTAATTTTATCTTCTACCTCTTGTGCGGCAAAAGCTCCTAATTGTTCAGTATTAAGAGATTGACCTTCTTGCTCCATAAAAGCACTAACATAAGGGTCTATTAATTTGATAATATAATTACCAATGACTCCTCCAAACATACCCAGCATCGGCACTCCTGATACTAAGTTTTGAATTTCCCGATTTAACATACTATATAATATTTCTTTATCTGATGGACCATTACTTGCGGCGGCCGTTGCCATCGTTTGTGTTGGTACTTTGCGTTGAGACGTTTGTCGTTCCATTGATTAATTCCTCCAATTCTTTAATTTGTTTTTGTAGTGCAAGATTTTCGGTTTTAATCTTGCTAACATCTTCAATAGTTGATGTTCTAAATTTACCACGTGCATTTTTCAATGCTATTAGCACCTTTTCTGCGCTTGCACCATATTTTGAATTAATAAACTGCAAGCCAAATTGGTCTAATAAAAATGAGTTAAATTGTTGTGCATAATCAATGTTTGCTCTCATATAATCTGCATCTTGTTCAATAAATTGTCTTTCATCTTCAGAACAGGAATTCCATTCATCTGCAATATCATTAAATACAGTTCTATATTGATTATAAGGTGTAGGTTGTTGGGCGGCTTTTAAACGTAATAATTCTTCATACGTGTTAGACGCCCCGCCTTGAGAAAACTGAGGTCTCCCTGGCATATAACTATTCATGCTTCTTGCATCCTTTCATGAATCGGGTAAGCAGGTGGTGGTAAACCCCACCACCCAAAAAGTAAACTAAGCGGCCGTTACAGTAGTAATAATTACTCCGATCAAAGTGCCGGCTGCATTATAAATTCTAACTGTTGTTACGCCAGCAGCCACGCCTGTAACAGTGATAATATTGTTAGCCACGGTCGCAGTTGCAGTAGCAACAGTTTCAGGTGTAGCAGTAGCTGCTCCATCAAGACCAACTGATGCAGTCTTGCCAACTTCAATAGATACTTGATATGTTGCAGGAAATTTCCCTTTAACAGTAACGGTTTGAAGTGTACGATTAGCTCCAGATGGAGTAACCGTTTGGATGACGTTAGTTGGTGTTACAATTGGTGATTCAGGCAGTTTGCCTGCTAACAACCAACGATAAACAGGAGAGCTGTTTAATGTGCATGACTCATGTCCATAAGTGATGGCACTTAGACAGTAACCATAAGGATGAACTTGAGAATATTCTAATACATTAAACATACATCCACCTCCTAGTTTCCACTTGTAGTAGTACTAGTTAATGGTTGTGGACAAATAGAAGTGATAGGTAAACGTAATTGACCTGGTAAGAATGTGCTGTTAACATAACTTAAAATACTTGCATCTGCTAATTCAGCTAATTGACGATTATAGTCGATAGCCGCATTAACCCTTTCGCCGCAACAATCAATCTTGTTGTTAGTGATAATGCCTTCGTAATAAGCACTTTGTTTGTTAAGAGCAACTTCTTTACTTAATTCAACAACATAAGACATAACTTCTTTCATGTTTGCAGAGATTTTTGCATCTGCAGCATTACTTTGTGCGATAATGTTTTTGTAAAGGTCGATACCTACTTGGTCAGTATAACGCATTGCACGTAATTCTGCAACTTGAGATTCAAGTTCGTCTACAGTGTTGCCGTTTCCACCAAAGATGTTTAGGCCGCCTCGGCCATTGTTGGCTCCATTAGCCCAAAGTAATCCGGCTAAAGAGGTTCCGATGATACCTAATGCTAAACCAGCATTAGCTTTTCCATTGCTTGCATATTCCATTTTGTGTTCCTCACAAGGAATCCTTTCAGATACATTTTCTTTGCTTGATTTCCAAATTTTGTCACTCGAGTGTAGAAAAAACGACTCCAAGTTTTCGGCTCAGAATCGTTTTCATGTTTAGGAAGGTAATTTACAAAGAGTAAAATAATTCATTTCTTATTTTACATTATAATTATATTGTATTTTCCTTTCTTTTTCAAATTTAGGGTGAAGATAATTAGTGCTATAAAATGATATTATTGAATAAGATTAATTATGCTGTCTACGAGTTCTGAGAGTGATGTTGGCATATCTGCCTTGGCATCTGCATCTTTAGAATTTCGGTGATAAGTCATATGGAATGAACCATAATCTTTTAAGAACGCTTCTTTGAGCGTCATAAAATGTTCGTAAGCATCTGTTACTTCTTTTGCACGAGTTGCGCGCATTTCTTTTAACTTAGAAGCCTTTTCTTGTGCGGCTTTAGCTGCATCTTCAGCTTCTTTAACTAATTCAGGTGTATCATAAAGTTTCTTGGTGATTTCGCTATAAAATTTCATAAATATCCCTCCTCTGCTTTGGATTTGAAATTCTATCTTCACCCTTGGTGTCCCCGATGAGAGTCGAACTCATACTAAGCAGGTTTTGAATCTGCTGCCTCTGCCAATTGGGCTACGAGGACATTGGAGAGCTTACTCTTCCGTAAGCGTTTCTTCTTTGGCTATAATTAGTACATCCCCATAAGGAAAATTTAACCAAAAGCCACGTTTTTCATAACGTTCATAATGCGTCTTGATACGAGAGTACAATTGACCAAGAGCGTCTTCTTTATTCCATAAGTCGTACCAACCATTTTCCGTGAAACCCTCATTTGGAGTGGTAATTAATTGGAAGAAATAACGAGGATATATTCCTCCTCCATAATCTTCTACTGTTATATTGTTTGTATACTTTAGAAGTTTTGATGCTACCTTTGCAAATTTACGAAGGTCTTTATGCATGCTTTTCTCTAGTCGTTTTTCTTTACGTAACCAACATTGACGTTTTTGATATCTAAACCATGCCTTAACGCCAGATATTCCATCATCAAAGTTTACATGTCCGTTCCAAGCACGATATGGATGGTCGCGGATAAAATTGATGATAGACACAGTTTCGCCCTCTTCTAGACAAATGCTTCCGTCTGCTGCCATCAAAGTTGCCATATCACAACCATAATGAGAAGCAGATGGTTTAAACTTATCTATTTCATTTTCATACTGCGCGAAAAACTCTCCAACTATATTAACATCACCTTTATCGTTAACTCTGATACACCACCATATACCATATAGCCATCCCGGTGTTCCCTTCAATCTGAAATGTACCACAGTATTTGGACCATAGTCAAACAAGAAGTAACCATCTCCATATTCTTCAGTCGCGATGGTATAGTTTTGACTTTTCAAATGCTCAAACAATTGATTTGTTAGCGCCAAAAGTTTTTCGCTTATGACATCATCTGTACTATAAACAGAAATTTCAGCATCAGGATAATATTTTAAGTGATTAGTAATTTCTTTGTCTAAATCATCAGATGACCAATAAATACTATCTGAATAACCTTCTTTATGATATTTAATATAATAATACATGGTGATTACCAATTCCTTTCTTTAATAATTAAATTTGCCATTTCTTCGTCAATGGCATAAGCCGCAAAATAGCGAGCTTGTTCTCCAGCTTGCCGACGTACATTATTAACGGCCTCATCTTCACTTTGAGCCAGAGTGGTAATAATTGCATCATTAAAAGCGCAATTGCCTCTTAAATAAATATAATACAATACCATAATAATTCCTCCTTATCTATAATTACCTAGTTCATCGTAAGCATCAATTAAATAGAACGGTAAGTCCCATTTAAACCAACTTTTTAAGTTGCTCCATTTCTCTTTACTCATATTTATTGTCATAAGCCAAATATCTTGTTCATTTTCAAAGCATATAAAGTATTCAGGATACTTTATTTCTAAAAGATGTTTCCAATCTTCTTCTGGTAATACAATTAAGTTAATTTCATTTGCCTTTTGTGTATAATTCATTAATCTATACATAAAAGCTCGCACTTCTTTCATTGGTACCATAGGATTTAATTCACCATTATCCCATTTATTAATAAGACAACTAATAGCAACATTACTAATACCTATAAATCTATTTACCATATAATTTCCCTTTATTTATAATTAATCAGTTTTAAATTTTTGAAGTCAATTTACTTTGTTTTTTACGAGATTTTGCCTTCTCGATAGCTTCACGATGAATGTTTCTTGTATTTTTTAATAAACCCGATTTAACTATATGACTTAAACAAATAGGAGTTAAATCAAGATGCTCCGCACAACAATTGATATGCAATCCGTCATCGTAACCAAAACAAGAGTGGTCATGGCCATGAATGTTTACTGCATAAGGAAAATCGATTGGTTCATGACTTAAGATTAATCTTTCAGCAATTATTACTGGACCAGCATAAACTTCATCAAATACGTTGGCATAGTATGAAGCACCTTGGTCATGATTACCTAAGATAAGAATCTTTTTCTTTGCCTTTAATTTTTTAACATATTCAATATTACCAACATCACCTAAAATGACTAAAGTATCATTTTTGCCGCAAGTCTTATTAATACGCATTATTTGCAAAGCATCAAACTCCTCTAAGGTATTAGTATATTGTTTAACCATACTTTTTCTAAGCAACCAATTTTCTTTATCGTCGAAATGTGGGTCGCTGTAAAACCATACATTACCAGATGCCGAAAACCAGTGTTTAAAAGCGGGATATAATTCATATGCCACAGTGTCACCACTCCTTTCTTTTTATCTTTTCTTCTTTTATTTTACAATTATATTATACTAAATTTTTTGCTTCTTGTCAAGCAATTTTTTCATATCTTAAAATAAAATGAAGAGCGCTAACTCTCCATATTTAAATAGTTAATTGCTTTACGGGCAGCAATGGCTCCATCCGCGCAAGCGGTAATAACTTGTTTTATCGGCTTATCAAGGCAATCGCCAGCTCCAAATAAGCCCATTTCTTCCGCCCCGCTATGTTTAATTTGGTCAATAGTAAAAGGAACACTGTCGGGCAATATTTTTATCGGCACCTTATTAATTTTTTGTCCAATGGCAACGAAGATACTGTTAACCACCAAACTATCATTAATTTTTACTGCATCTGCATTTTTCATTTCTTCAACTTGGTTGACAGTAAAATTTGGTATCCAGATGCAACGAGGATTATTAAGCAATTTATCTATAACGATTTGTTCGCCGTAAAATTTATCTCCTTTAGTAAGTAAGTAGATATTGCCTTCCTTATTAAGGTTTAATAACTCAGTTGCATAAGCTAAAGCACTATTGCCATCTCCCACAACTGCAATGGCAGGGTCAGATGCATGTAAAGCACCATCACAAGAAGTACAATAAGAAACAAAACCTTTTTCCGTTAATTGGTACTCATTAGGTAAATCTAAATGTACTGGATCGGCACCGGTTGCAATGATAATTACATCAAATAAGTTGTTCTCTACTTCTTCTACCATCTGCAATTGCCAACATTTTCTGTTGGTATTAAATTTTATATTTAATACGGTATCAAAAGTTAAATTAAGTTCACCTTGTTCTTCAATTTGGTCTATAATGCTCCAACAGTAATCTAAACCAGAAATTGACTTGACACCTGGGATATTTTCAATTAAAGGCGCACGACTAGCTTGACCGCCTACGGCATCTTTTTCAATGAGGGTCGTTTTATACCCTGCACGTGTTAAAAATAAAGCCGCCGTTAAACCTGCAGGTCCGGCTCCAATAATTGCTATTCGTTTATTATTCATAAAATTATCTCCTTACTATAATTGTGGCACGGGTTAAAAGACTTGGACTCTTACTGGCGGTTTTGGAGGCCGACGTGCTACCATTACACTAAACCCGCATATGGGGAGATATACCGGATTTGAACCGATGCCGAAAGAGCCACAATCTTTTGTGCTGCCCCGGCTCCCGCAGCTTGGAAGGCTGCCATACAAAGCTGTTATACGAATACCCCATTGGGTAACCCAAAGCATTTAAACTTTGAACTACCTATACGATTAATATATTATATTCAATTTTCTCGTTTTGTCAAGAAAACTTTTCTAATCTTCTATATCACTGCCATCAGGTGCAAAACACTCAATACCGGCATAAATGCAATCTTTATTTTCATAATCGATATCTAAAAGGAAGTTATAAAATCGTATCGCTCCTCGGTATTCATCAAGGTCGTCATTAACTATTCTTAAATCATGGTTTAAATCTGCTAAAATTTCAAGTTTATCTTGTAGAGAATTATTTGTATTATAGACATCTTCTTTTTGTTGTTGGACTGCACGCATATCTTCTATACAACTATCGACTTTATCGTTTAACCAAGTTTTGATTAAACTAATAGTATCTTTAGATATTGGTTTTGCTACACGATAATCTTCCTCTTTGTATACAAAATGCGCAATATGATTACCAATCATTGCACTAAAGCTATCTCGAATATAACCACCATATGAAAATAGCGGTGTATATGTATTTGTTTTTTTATTTTTAAGATAAAAGCTTACATATTCACTCATAATAATTTTTCCTTTCTTTAAATTTATTTTATGATTACCTAGTTTCTATCAAAAATGATTTGCTTATGTGTAGGCTGTCTTAAATTTTTAATTTAATCTAATACTGGTGTATCTAGGCTTATTTAATACCTCAACCATATAATCATATGGTGTATGAACTTTACCTTGAAGTAAATCGGCGAATACAGTTGAGGCTTTACCGCATACCATTTGAACGTAAGGCATACTTGCAATTGTATGGAAGGTGTCTTGTCTTGCATCTACATTCCAAAATACAATATTTGGCAATTGATAGCCCATTACTTCAAATTTATTTCTCATCATATTATAGAATGTATCGAACGTACCGTTATAGTCGGTAGTTTCATCGAATTCCATATCTGTGATAAGGATTAAATTTTTTGGCATCTCTTCTTGAGATAGATGATTTGTTACAGCAGTTTGTAAGATTAAATCGAACACTGCTTCCATATTTGTATTGGCAACTTTGCATGGAATAACATTTAACTTTTCAGCTAAACTTGCATTTTCCGGCAAAGTAACCCATTTAGCTTCGCGGCTAAAAACCATCATTTTATTATGATATGCTCCTGTGTTTCTCTCAGCAAAGTAAACTGCTAAGCTTAAAGCTACATTTAATGGTTGGGTTTCCATAGAACCAGATGTATCGGCAACAACAATTGTATTGCTATTTGCATTTTGTGGAATGTAGTTATTTAAACTTTTCCACATAGCTTCTACTTCAGGTATCGGTTGTAATTGATGGTTATACCATGCATACCAATTTTTCATGTACTTTTGCACTATTTTATAAGGGAATAAGTGTCCAACATTCATTTTTGCTGCTACTTCTTTCCCATTAACAGTAATAGTTTTACCTTCTTGTACAGCTTCGACATACTCTTGGAAACGAGCCTTATCGTGACGATTGAACGCCTTAATATATTTAGCCATTGCATTGCCCGGAACCTCATTATAATTCACATCAGACCATCTGTTGTCTGAAATGATAGGTTCTAATACCTTACCATATTTTCGTAAAGTACTAAGCATTTTACGATATGCAGGCACTGTTAAGCCGAATGCTTTTGCAGTTTTTAAGCCTAATCGTCTAGATTCATCAGATGATGTATTTGTAGATTTTAACCATTTAGCTAATATACTAATTGGTTGATGATTTCTAAAATTTTGACAATCGTGTCGAAAAATAAATTTAAGATAGTCAAACATTTCTTCTTCACAAGGAGTGCCTTCTAAAGCGTAATAATCGTCAGCACGACCAAAAAAGCCAATATTATCAAAATTCTTAATTAATATTTCTGGATGGCACGATGCTAACCAACGAAGACAAGTGCGGAAAGTTTGTCTTTCTCCTAAGCCTTCTTTAATATCTCGTGCATAAAAAATTGTCTTTAGAGTTAACTCAGGGTTTTCATCCCAAGCCATTGTAAGATGTTTATAAATGTCTGTATCGTCACGGTCACGAATTGACCCTATAATAGCGAACAAATCTAAACATTTAGACATTGTAGTGTTTAAAGCAGGTTGACCATTTTCGGTTACCTTTTGTGCAGACATATTGTCCATTGCATTAACAAAATTGATACTCATAAATTTTTTCCTTTCCAAGACGCTAAAAGATTTATTTGATAGAATAAGTAACTAATTGTAATTCTTTTTATATTGCTGAAAGCGTCTTTATACTAGACCCGTTGACAATCGGTTTAAATGACGATAATATTGTGAAAATATGTTGTTTTACGAATTAGCTGTTAGGGTCTATTTTCTTTCTTTCTTATCTTTACATAAATATTATACTAAAAATTTTTTGATTTGTCAAGAGAATTTTTTAACATTTCGTCTAAAATTTCCGCAGTTCTATAATGAGTAGATAAAGCGTTGAAATTCTCCCAAAAACCTTCACAATCAACAATAATTTGTTCAATACTAACTACTTGATTATGATGACAATCAAGTCCAACGTTATACATCCACGGCACATATTTAATAGCATCATAATAAAATGGACAAAGACTTTGATGAGTATGCCCATACAAATTAATAAGACACTTATGTAAACTTGCTTTATCATCTGATGTAATAGTTGGATAATGACTAAGCCAAAAATGATATTTACCATATTTAAGCGGTTTTGCGTATGTAACTTCTACTACATTTGGAAAAGTGCGGTATAATTCAATGCGGCGCTCCGTGTCGTGATTACCGCAAATGATATGTAATCGACCTTTTAAACTTTTAATTTGATTATGAACGGCAGGAGAATCCGTAAGCATTAAATCTCCCAAAATATAAACATCGTCTTCATCTTTGACAGTAGTGTTCCATTTGAAGATAACATCTTTAGTCATCTCATCAAGGCTATTATAGCCTCGTGGTTTATATAGAAACTCTTTATTATGTCCAAAATGTAAATCAGATGTAAAATATATCATAATCTTCTCCTTTCGTTTAAAGGAATATACTAATTCGGAGTCTTTATTTGCCTATACGACAGAATTAGTATATTCCTTTAAACGGCGAGTTTTCATTAGAGACTCGCCGGCTCCCCGTTAATCAAATATGGTGGATTTTATGGGATTTGAACCCATCTGAAAATTTCCTGCTTGCAAGGCAAGCGACCACCCCTAGCAGTCCCAAAACCCATTTCTAGGATGATTTAGGCTCATCACTCCCACACCGATTTATTTTTAAGAGTAAAATAGTGTGCTTATTTTGTCTCTCTAAACGGGCGTCCCCGGTCTTGCCGGCCCCAGCCCCAACCATAATACGGAAGAGTTCGCGATGGGTCGTCGCGCTCTTGCTTCGGGTGTTCGTTATGGACAGGTGGTAATCATTCGGATTCATATTTGATTACTCTCATTCTGCGTCCACCTTGTATCGTCCGCCAACGTATTACTGTAATGCAACTTATTGAGATATCTTTCGATTAGGTAGTTGCTAAACCTACCAACTAATGTATGGGCACAGCCAGTTGTTTTTTATACGAGTTTCTAGGTGAGGCGTACCATTCTACTGTCTCTCGGGCTATTTTGGTTTAACTTTGATAGATACCAACCTACCAATGGGTCTTGCAGTTATCGAGCGTCAGTCCCAACTGGACACGGCGCACTTAGTTAATGATGAGACCCCTGTCTCATTGTTATCATTAACAAATGCAGCAATCAATTATAAGCCTATAATGTTCTGTAGTTTAAATATCATTGCGATAAGGCACTACATAGCCCCCAACTTGTAATTTTTACGTGTTTGAGGTATTGGATACCCTACTGACTTCACGGTGATTATCGGCACCACAAGCGCTTTTTCGCATTACAACTTTTTTCGACTTCGACGGGAAAATAAGTAACGATACAAGTCTATCCGTATAAGCCACGGAGGCTATATTTGCACAAAACCTTCAATTATTTAAAGTCGTTTTATGTCCAAGACCGAAGTTGTGCGCTGGCGTTTCGACTTTTATGCAGAGTTCCGTTTTGACGGACTTTCTTGTTCCTTAGCATTAGAACGGAGACCACGATTAGAATTGCACTAATCACTATCCATTAGGGCGGCCATCGGTAGGCGGGATGATGAACATCCCTTTAAAGGTTTTTTATTTTTCTTTTCTTATCAATTACATAAATATTATACTAAATTTTTTACTACTTGTCAAGAAATTTATTCAACTTTTTGAAAAATTTTATTGCTAAGGAAGTGGAACCCAATGGCTAGTATCATTATTCCAATATAAGTCCACACCGGTTACATCGTAAGGATTACCCCAACAATCATAAATTAACCCTTGTTTAATTTGACAAAGCATTCCTAGTCGTTCAGATGAACGCTTTACAGAAAGTAAATCTGTATCAAGAGAACGAGCTAGTTGAACTATTTTTTGATACACACCGATACCTTTTGCACGATAAAGATGCGGAGAAACGGCACGATTAACTTCAACTAAACTACGACGTTCCATCGCATTGAGTGTTGCCGCCGATAAATTTAGTACCTTAGCAGTATACCAACCATCAGATGGAAAATTTGATAACTCATTAACATAATCTGCCATAACGATTTTCTCCTTTATTTTTAATTTTATCTTTTATTTTATTTACATTATTATTATACTAGATTTTTAACATCTTGTCAAGCAATTTGATTATTTTTTCGTTAAAAAAGAGCAAGGGACTTAACTCCACTTGCTCGTAAAACGGGAATGATGACCGTGCGACTTAATTAACTAAGTCTTCGGTGCTATACGAGCAAGGTATGACTAAAGAGCAACAAGGTTCGCTTACTGTAAAATCATTATTTTGTAATGGTGTAACAAATGTAATGTTTGTCATAATCTTTAGTCTCCTTTATAAAATTTCTTTTTATTTTTATTTACAATTATATTATAGCAAATTTTTCACGTTTTGTCAAGAAAATTTTGCGTTCTTTTGAAAAATTTTTCCGCTACTCATCAAATGAGTTAAGTTTACGATGTTTAGGATGCCGAGAAAATTTCGTCTTATCACGAAAGGTAATCGCCCTAAACTTTTGTTGTGCTGCTAAATGGCCCTTTGCAGGCACTTCTTTTTCAAGCACCTGCACTTTACCATTAAAGGTTTTAATTTTAATTTTTATTGCCATGGCTCTTCCTCTTCTTCCATTCCAAACTCCCAATCTAGTACTTCGCCATCTATTTCTTCCCTAAAAGCACACCAAACATCTTCTTCTAAAAAATCACGAATTGCAGGGATTAAGTTAAAAGTAGGTCTTGTCGCTGTAAAGCGAATATCTTCTACTTGTACATCTACTAATGGTGCTATACCTCGATTTACTCTGATTTCATTAATATCATTAAGACGACCATTATTTTCCCAAATATTTACTAAATCTTCTTCAGTAAAGAAAGGAATCGATGCACCTTCTTCTACTGGGCGAAAAGTTTTTTGTAAAAATTCATTAAATTTTTCAATATACTCAGCATTAAGCTCCATAACATTAATATACTCTACACGTTCAACAGAACGAATTACTAATTGTCTACTCACAATTAATTTCCTCCTTATTTCTTCCAAGGCCATGCTGCCTTTAATTTTTGTAAACTTGCTTTTTCGATTTGTCTAACTCTTTCACGAGTTAAGTTTAATTCAGCTCCAACTTCATCTAAAGTATGAGTTTTTGTCCAATTAATTGGGTCACCATTTTCAACCTTACCTAAACCCATACGCATTTTAATTACTATTTGTTCACGTGGTTTTAAAACGGTCTTAATTAAATCTTGAATTACTTCTTCTTTTTCCTTACGAACTGCAAAATGTTCAGGTGTTTCGCTTCTTGTGTCTGCTTGTAAGTCACTTAAAGTGTCACCATCATCTCCTAATGGTGTTTCAAGACTTACAGTGTCATAGCGCCAACCTTCCAAGTCAGCAACCTTTTCTACATCGATGCCCATAACTTCTGCGATACGAGCAGGTGTGGCTTTTCCACCCTTACTTTCTAATTCAGCAATAGTTGCTCTATACTTGTTCAACATTTGATAAATATGAGCGGGAATACGGATAGTTTTTCCGCAATCAGTGATTGCTTTAGTAATGGCTTGACGAATCCAAGGAGTCGCACAAGTTGAGAAACGATAACCTAAGTCTGGATTGTATTTTTCAACCGCAGTGATTAAACCTAAATTTCCTTCAGCGATTAAGTCTAACTTTTCCATATGACTGTTTTGATAATTATTTGCAATTGATACAACCAATCTTAAGTTACTATTGATTAATTGTTCTTTCGCAGCGTGAGCAACTTCAGGGTCTTCGCTTCTCATTTTGTATGCTAATTCTCTTTCTTCATCTGCACTTAATAATTGATATTCACCAATTTCTTTCATATATTTATTTAATGCTGTCATATACTTAAAACCTACCTTTTCTTTTTATTTTTCTTTTATTTTATTTATATTATAATTATACGCCTTTTTGAATGATATGTCAAGAAAAATGCTCTATTTTTATTCATTTTCTTGGAAATCTTCTACAAACTCTATTATCGTATATAAAGCCTCACTAACTTGTTTAATATTTTTCAATCCCGGACGTAAGGTATATTTTGCTTTATGAGAATCCTTAGCATCCCCAATACCCCATTGTATTGAAATGGTAATTAAACAATCTTCAAGAGAACATTTTTCGCCAATTCGACAGATGCTAATATCTGAAATCGCAAACCATGATTCACCATGATAGTATTTTTTCATCTTTTTTTCAACAATATTTTCTATTTTTTGATAATCTTGCATTCCTAACATATTATTCATTTCCTTTCATTCTATTTTTTAATACTTCCACCCCCTCTAAAGCGCTTGCAATAACATAAAACACTCTAGGTCCGGCATCGATATATAAGCGATTATCCATATACCAACAACGAGATATACCACAATTACGAACAGATGCCACTTCCCAAGCAGGTTTCATTACTTCATTTAAATTCTCTCCTTCACTAATAACTTCACCTGTAAAACTTTCTATTAAATAAAATCTATTTACATTTTCCATAATTCATACCTTACCTTTCTTAAGAAATAATATTTTACTTTTTATTTCTTATACTAATATTATACTCCTTTTTGAACGATATGTCAAGAAAAATGCATATAAAAAAGGAAGATTTTTACTCTTCCTCTGTTCCTTCATTCTCTTCAAACGACTCCTCCGCCGTTTGGTCGGCTCCGTCGTCTTCTTTCATATCTTCAATTTTATCTAAAATTTCTTCGATTTGAATTTGGTCAAAGTTGAATTTTTGAAGCCAATTTACTCCATATTTCGCAGCAAAACGTATCATTAGAATACCAAAACGTTCCCAAAATGATTCAATATTCATACATTTAGAGTCTTTCGCCAAATTAATTATATCATCAGTTACTATCTCAAACCATTCTTCATCATCTTCCGGTATCTCAATTCCTTCGACAGGTGGACAATCTAAGAAGTGATTAATCAACCATTCAAAGTAATCTCTGTTATCATTCTCGGTCATAAGTTTCTCGAATAATAAATCACTAAAAAATGACATATAGGCATCCTCAAAGTCTTTTAAGAATGTATCAATTTTAACATAAGGTACATCAAAACTATGCCATTTAAAACTTTTTTTAGTTAATAATTTTACTTTCATGCGGTCTTCGTTAACTGTATCAACTGAATAGCCTGTTAAAAGTACTTTATGTTGATTCCAATATACGGTAATACAGAATTGCACATCATTGCCCATAACTCTTACTAAAGAGATACCATCTTTCGGCTTAAAGCAAGAAATTGTCGGTTTTTCAGACATATATTTGCAACCAAAAATAAGATAATTCATAAATATAGTTAACCAATCCGCACGATACTTTATATCTTCGGGAATCGGTACGGTCTTTGGTTCGCTATCTTCGCCATCTTCATCTTCTTCAACGTATTCTACAGTTGCACCATTTCGTAAAATGGAATACACAAAGAACGTAAGTATTAAAAACACAAATATTAATATAATTGGAAACGCATATTCGTTCATAAATGTTAAATAGTAATAATTCATTCCTTTTCCTCCTTCATTACATACTATATTATACTAAACTTTTTACTCTTTGTCAAGTAAATTGTTCACTTTTTCCGGCATCAAGTACTGCGGAGAAATTTTCCATTGGTAGCAAAATGCATCTGCGCCGGCTGTGAAGTGATACTTGCCATTGCGGGCTAAAAGCCCGTGTTCAAGCATCCAATTACTCATTCGGCTTACATCGCCTTGTTCACTACCAATAATAGTATGTAGACGTTCAATTCCACCTGCCCATCCGCTATTAAAAATAGTGTCATAGTAAAAGTAGGCGGCAAAAAGTTTAAAATATGAACCAGCCGTTTGTCTATTGAAGTGAGTTAGCAATAAATCCACCACGCGGTCAAAAGTTTCCATCGGCATTAGAACGATTGATGTATCCACTTGCCAAATTATCGGCTCTTTTAAACGTGCGCGCCAACGGCTTAATGATGAGTTAGTTAATTGCATATTAGCGTAACACAGTCTCTTACTGTCGGGCACTATGCGGAAACGGCAATCCTTCGGTGCGAAACTACTTTCATATTCAATTGCGGATGCTCGCAAGGCCATCATAAATGTTAAATAATCACGTTTGTATAAAGTCCAGTCGGTGTCTACGATAGGAAGGTATGGAAGATTGGTTTTGTATTTATAAAAAGTGTTATTAGTGTTCATAGAAAATCTCCTGTGTTATATTATGTAAACCACAAATTGTATTATATAAGATAACAAGGTCATGGACTGCTAGACACATTTTGAAGTTTATTTAATTGTGTTTTCGTGTTATCTTATCTTATTCTTAGTGATATACATTTTCATTTTAATCCGTTTTTGATAAAAAGTCCATTTTGAGTTAAGTAGTTGTTCTGCGTAGCGCGGAACCCCTAGGTGGAGCGCGAGCTACGCATGTAAGTGATGTTAGCACGGTGCGAGCGCAGCTCAGCAACGACCGCAACGCGGGCGTAGTTCCTTCCTGCGGAGCAAGGAAGGTCGGATGGATACGAAGAGTGCGGCGGCAGGCGCACTCGTAGTAAAGTGAAGCGAGCCAAGTGTATCGTTCTAATCGTTCGCTCCAATGCTTAGAAGAACGTCAAGGAAGGAAAGACCATAAATGGCCTTCCCCCTTAACTATCTAAGCAATTCTATCATGTCAAGCGCTGTGAAATTCTAACCATCACATCGGGCGCTGTGAAATTCTAGCCATTGGCGCCGCTGGCTTCCTTCGTCTTCAAACGGCTTATCACCTTTGCGCGCTTTTCTGCCATCAATGCGGCCTTAGCAGCCGCCTCAGCCTCACGAGCCTTTGCCTTTGCAGCCTTACTTGCTACTTCATCATCGTAAGCATTTGCCGCCTCAAATGGGTCGTAATCAAGTGCCTTGATAGTATTTTTTAGTTCTCAGCTAATTGTATAACCGGTAGCTTCATTTTCAATAACGAAAACAATACCTTCCTTCGTCACTAAAATATCTACTTCATCACCATACATCTGCTTGAGGTCATCTACCAAGGCAGCGACTCCTTCGGCGCGTCATTGATTACGGGCTGTTTGTTGAATGGTTTCGGTGCCATTAGCAGTGATATTGGTTGGTAGGGCACCTAACGAAGCTATTTGGCGGCAAAAAGACGTAAACTTTAATTCATTCATTAACTTGGTTCTCCTTTCTTATCTTAAAAAAGGAAGGCAGGAATTAAATCCTCCTCCCAATTAGTGTTTTAGGTTCAATTCTATAGATAAAATTTCTTACCGCTATGTTTAGCTCCGCAAGTAGGACAAACATCTTCGTATTCCTCAACATTTACGTTAATTACTTCGATGTCACCTGCTTCAAGAATACCATCTGCTACCTTTTTAGCTTTAGTACGGATGCTAGTCATTGTACCAGCTGCGATACCAAGTTCCTTTAAAGTTAAATGTTCTCCTCTGTTAGCTTTTAAAGCTTCGATTGCTGCAAGTTCTTTTTCAGTGTAACTTAAAACTGTTTGTTTGTTTGCCATAGTTATTTGTCTTCCTTTCTATTAATCATTTGATAATCCGTATTTGGCGTCACGGATGGGCTTATCTGAATTAGCCATTCCCCTGACTCATTCAAACTCGCTGTTATAGAAGGAGCAGTAAGGCCATCAGGAGAAACCACCACTACGGATGCCGATGGTTTGAATCGTTTAAGAATTTGAATAAGTTGTTTGTTTGTCATAGTACTAACTAACATACTATCATATTGTCTCCCTCCTATAACGTTTTGAGGATATTTAGTTCGCTCCTCATAGCTAAGTCGAGGATAAGGTAGGGACCTCGGCTTACTTATCAAGAGGCAAGGATTTACGTGGACTAATCACGACCTTGCTAGTGTAGACTTGCTATCTCGAAGTGCTTCACTACTACTCCGGTGGTAACCCCACAATTGCTCCACTGGTTTGTCGACGTGGGGTAAGGCGGTATGGTCGTAAGTGACCTAACTCGTCAATTGAAATCAATGCAATAACTCCGAAGATGTTTATCGCTCGAAATTAACTTCCAATTGCTCGCTTCTAGTAAGAGCTAACTGCGCGTTCTCGCCGCTGACTCACGAATGGTATCTTATCGGTCATACCATTAGACCGTGACGATAAGACTTGAAGATTATCTTAACTTATCTTATCATTTACATAAATAGTATACTAAAAGTTTGGCGTTTTGTCAAGAAATTTTTTCTAATTCTCGCCTTATTCAGCATCACGTGCGGCTAAGGCATAAGTACCAACCTTTTTCTTAACTGTACAAGGCACTTCAACTTCACCAGCCACGGTTACATTTCCTTTTGTAACTAAGCCATTGACGTTTCCGCTGATAAGTGGCTTGCCAACTAATTCACTAAGTTGAGCTAGTGTAAGCGGCTCTGCGGCGTCCTTTAATGCAACTAGAATGCTTTTTTCGGCATCTGTGTAATTGCATACTTTGCCAGTTGCAGGATTAGTTTGAACGGCATCAGTGACTAGTTGATACACTTTATTTGAACGCTTAGAAGCGACTTCCGCTGCCACTTGTCCGGCGTTGTAAATAAGTCCACGCTTAATTAAACCAGAGATGTGACCGGGAGTGATAGCTACGCCGGCACGTTCGTTTAATTCAGCAATAGTAAGCGGTCTATCAGATGCGGCCAAAACTTCTAATACGGCCTTTGCAGATTCAGTTAATGGTGTTAAATTTTTACTCATAATAATTTTTCTCCTTCTGGCGACTCTTGGCTCGCCTGACCAAATTTAATTTTTTTCTTATCTTTAATTACAATAATATTATACTAAATGATTAGCAATTTGTCAAGAAAATCGCTCCATTAATTGTTAAATTTTTCGGACGGCAAGTAGAATATGAATTAAGGAGGTAACATATGAAGCGCCGTCCGCAGTAAGAAGATTTTCTTTTAAGGTTCTTTTATCATCTTTCTTACAATAATATTATACTAAATGATTGACGTTTTGTCAAGAAATTTGTTCGGCAAATGAAAAATTTTTGCGCGACGAACTAAAACCAAAGACGTCATAGGCTCACTTCAATAGCCGCGCAGATAAAATTGCTGCCGGGAAATGCGCAGATTACTGCCAAACGCTCCAAGAAGGTGCCGGCAAACCGCGCCCAATCATGTGAATCCTATGACAACATAAATTTTAAATCAACATAAATTTTAAATCAACATAAATTTTAAATCAACATAAATTTTAAATCCACGTAGGCCTATAACTTTGTTGCTGCTGCTCAACTTTATGAAAACGTTTTCATTGCCCTATGCTGAATGTAGATAGCATAAGTACTATTAACTAGCCCGAGTACCATTGCCAAGCAACCTTTGGAATGTTACTTCTACATCTGCAAAAAGTGAGCAAATGGCTTGACAAGATGTGGAAAATGTGCTATAATATTATTATAGCTGCTGCTGCTAATAAGTATCACACTGACCTAGGCACCACAAGTTTGCGGCGCCCCGCCCTCTCCGGCGTCCGGGCATATTTTGTAAACGCTTTCATTTTAATGTAAACGCTTTCATCGTATGCTTTAATTATGAAAACGTTTTCATAACCATCCTTCCGTCTGCCTCTTACATATGTGCAAAAAGAGACTTATTCAGTCTCTTTCACTAATGTATATGCCTTAACAGTATTAGTCTTTTCGCCGATTTTGACACCTTTAAAATATACATCGCATACTATTTTGGTGTCTTCAGATATTACTAAACCACGCTTTACTAAGGCAGTTACCACGCCACTAGCATATCTAATGCCAGTATCTACTTCAATTTCCATTAAAGTAACAGGATAATTATATCCCTCTAAGACAGTTAAGAACGCTTTTTGATTGTCATTTGGTTTCCATACTTTTTCATTTTTGTTTACATTTATTGTTTTCATCATTTTAAATTACCTTTTACCTTTCTTTTTTATTTACACTAATATTATATCATAGTTTGGTGGCAAAGTCAAGAAAAATGTTCTAAAATTTTTATTTTCTTTTTTTCATAAAATTCCTTTTCCTATCACCTAACTACAATAATATTATACCACAAAAAGCTCAACTTGTCAACCCATAAACTTATGAAAACGTTTTCCTATCTTTAAGACTTGCTATTCTTGCTGCTGTAAAAAAATGAAAGCGCTTTCATCTTGCTGCTGCTGCTTTTTCATAAAATGAAAACGTTTTCACGCCGTCGCCACGCGGGCGCGGCATATATATCAAAAATTTATGGCTTTATGGTTATATGTATATACATATTTATGTATTGGACATCCGATTTTTGCGTCGAAAAAGGCAGACGGAAGTGAAAAAATCTCCTAAAACATATTAAATTTTAGGAGAAAACGTGAAAAAAGTAAGCGAAAACGTGCAGTTTTAAGTAAAAATGTTGCTGCTGCTGCTTCAAAAATGTTAAAAAGGTGGGAGAAAGGGGAGGGATAGGAGGGGAAAGGCAGACGGAAGTGGCGAGCAAATTGGTTGACAAAGGGAAAGAAAGGGTGTATAATGGCAGACGGAAATGGCACTTGACAAAACGGAAATTTCCGTCTACGCAGACGGAAAGGGTAAAATAAAAAAGGTCCACTAGGGACCTGAACCTGTCACGTAGGTATCTTACGACCCGTTCTTAAGGCAAATGTAGTTTTAGCCAATTATCTTTATTAAGGCAAACAATTAAACCCGATTTATTTTGGTGAAATCTTCCCCTATTTTTGAACGATGAATAGTAACGTTTGTCCTTTTGTTGAGGATTGGACGTAGCCCCAACCTTTAATTATATTAATATTATATCATATTTATTTAACTTTGTCAAGAGAAAGATTGTTTACTTCCGTCTGATTTATTTTTCTATCATACCAAAATATTTTTCTTGAGTCCAACCATTCCAACCGAATGTCAACAAATATTTTCGATAATGTCTATAATTACTATATTCATAACTTTCAGTTTGATAAGAAGAGCCATTACGTATTAAACCATTACATTTCCAACCTAATTCTTTTAGAGTATTTTCAATTTGATTTGGGGAATATTTGTTATCAAGCTCTATGAAGCCATCAAGTTTTTCTTTGGCTTGATTAATTTTTGTTTGAATATATTCTTTTAAATCTTCTTCCATTATTTCTTTTTCACATTCAGCAAGTAAAATTAAAGCTCTGTTTTTGGCAATTTCCATTCCTATTAATTCATTAAACTTATCTTGTGGACTACATACAGCAATACCCTTTAATTCGCATTTGCCTACTTTAATAGTAGCAACAACCTTTCTTTCTTCTTTTAAAATTTGATAACTAATTTGTTTTTCCATTTTTCTAACCTACCTTTTCTTTTTTATTTACATTAATATTATATCATATTTTAATATTCTTGTCAAGTATTTTAACTACCTTGTCCGTCTGAGACCGCTTACCCTTTATAGGTAATACGGTCACCACGAACGAATGATTTCTTATAATCAAACTCTACAACATTTCCGTCTGGCAATACTATCACTTGGTGGAACACTTTTTCAGATGCAACTCTTTTTGCCTTCGGTAATGCTCTAGTTATGTCGGCGTTTCTTCTAATGCATTCTAATAATATTTCCGTCTCCCATTGCACATCACTTAATGCGGTGTGGTCTTCTTCAAACTCTTTATTATTAAATAAGTATCTTACTACGCTCTCAACTGTGCTACTAATATAAAAGCCCGTTGCGGTGAACTCTTCCGTCTGAGTCGCCCACTCTTTATATTCCTTTGTATTAATAATAAATTCATATGCATACGCCCAAATATCAAATATTGGTAGTCCTTCTAAAGGGTTTGCAATCCCTAATCCGTCTGCTGTGCGTTTGAATTTGTCAACATCAAAGTCACAGTTATATGCATAGCCAAATAATACATTATATTTTTTAATATCGTTTGTCATAGTAGTAAATACTTGCTTGATATTTCTTAATGTTATCATTCCGTCTGCCACCAACTTATCATACTTGGTTAGTTTGTTTGCACCTACAAAATCATCATTAAGCATATAAATACGATTATTATATAAATCTCTTACCAAATAATCTCTAGCCACTAGTACTTTTCCGTCTGCATGTTGAATATTTATATCAACGATTTTATAACCCACATTTAATAAGTCTTGACTAACTTTTCCAACTGTTTCAGTATCAAATATTATTACGTTCATAGTCTTCTCTCCGTCTGCCCGCTTGGGGTTGGGTGCCGATTTACTCGGCTACCCTTTCAAGATTTGCTAAACTATATTTTTTTACGTGGTCGGTTTTGTGTCCGATAATTGTATCACGATAAACGATATTACTAATTCGGTCAACTTCCGTTGCTACAATAAGACCACGACCCATTAAAGCGGTCATTACACCAGTTGCAACTTTTACGCCAGTATCAATTTCGATATCTATTAGCATTGCTCCGTCTGGGTAATTCTTTAGAATTTCTAAAACTTTTGCTTGATTTTCGTTTGGGGCCCATTCCTTTTTAGTTGTTGTTGTTTTTTTGATTTCTTTTGCCATAATTTTTTACCTACCTTTACTTAAATTTTTTAATGGCTTGGCTACCATTTACATAAATATTATATCATATTTACGTTTATATGTCAAGGGCTTTTGCTTATCTTTTCCGTCTGCCAATTTTCTTACTTGGCATACCATTGATTAAGTTTATTACCACTTTACACCTAATATTATACATCTTTTAAAGCCATTTGTCAAGGCTTTTACTTCCCTTTTCCGTCTGCCGGTCAAGGTTGGTATAGGTGGTTTTTGTTTCGGGATGACCACCAACCCCATATTTATTTTACACTAATATTATATCACATTTATTTATTTTTGTCAAGCGTTTTATTTTTGCTTTCCGTCTGCCGCCTTTGTGGCTGCTAAACCTTTCTTTTATATAAATATTATATCATAAATAAATTAATATGTCAAGCACTTAACTTATCGGCGTCCGTCTGCCTTTGGGTTTAGGCCATTGTGATGTCTATTTAACTCTTGCACTAATATTATACACCTTTTGCATTTGAAAGTCAAGCAATAAAACTTGCCATTTCCGTCTGCTTCTCTTCTCTTCCGTCTGCGGTAGACGGATAACAAGGCCAACATTTTTTCTTTCCGTCTACCCTTTTCGGGCGAAGGGGTTTATTCCCCTTCTTCATCGTCTTCTAAGCATTCGTCCCAAAAGTCATCTTCGTCATCGTCGTCATCTTCATACCAAGCGTGGCTTCCGTCTGCTTCGATGTCTTCTGCTTCGGCAATACTTAGAAAACCTTCATAATCGTCTTCAAAACTTGATAATGCTCTCGTTTCAATTTCTTCAACACTCATACTTTCTAGTCTTTCGCCGTCTTCTAATTCAATGACAACACTTCCGTCTAATGTAATTTTTAATGGAACTCTTACTAATTTACTCATAATTTTTTACCTACCTTTTCTTTTTTTATTTACACTAATATTATATCATACTTACATATCACTTGTCAAGCCTTACGCTTTGTTTTTTCCCGTCTGCCTAGTTTTGCCATTCACCTTCTAAATCAAAGTATAAACTGCCCAACCATTCACCATTAAGACTATATATTCTTAATTCTTGACCTATTGAAAATCTTTTTACATCATATTCAACATCAAGTCTTTTTAATTGTTCTTGAATTTTTTCTAAATCAGTCATTCTCTTTTTCTCCTTTCCGTCTGCTAAGCAAACCATAATATAAACACGTTTAAGCATATTCCCGCTAAATGCATAGCAATTCCATTTATATGCCTATCAGTTGCAAAGTCTTTAATTAACCCTAAACTTGCAATAACTAAACCAAACACCGCACCAACATTAAACCCCACAAACACAATCAAACCTACATTAATTAGTTGTAAAATGGCTCTAATATCGTTCATTTCAAACTTGTATCTTTGTTCTATCTTAAAAAATCTTTTTACCAACTCTTTCATAATTTAGTCCTTTCCGTCTGCCGGTGGTAGTGATAGGTCAGTGCCTACCACTCAAACCATCCGTCTGGGTATATTTCCCCTATATGTTCTATAAGTGGCTTTACTATTTTTATGCTTTTACCTTTGCCACTTGCTATCCATTCCCTACAATTTTTGCCGTAATCATCTAATAATATGCCTCCTTTAGTTTTTGCATAATCGGCTTTATTTTTACCAACTCTCATTATTATGATATGGCTTTTTTTAATTTGTGGATAGTGATATTTTAGCCATTCCCTTTTATCCCTATCCGCTTGTTTATTGGGGCTTGCGGATAGAATATATAAATTTATATATGGGCTTTTTAATAGACTTTCAAAGCCTTCTTGATTAATTGGTTTAAGTTTTTTAAAGAAGCCTTTTTCAGTTTTAAAGCGTTCAAGTGCATTAATTTGTCCACCAAAGTCAGCAATAACGCCATCCATATCGCAATATACATTTATTTTTAAACCCTTATAAAGGCTTTTTAAGTTTCTTTCTTTAACTAGTTTCTTATATTGTTTAGTCAATTTTTTATTCATTTTATCTTTTACCTACCTTATTATTTTATTTTATTGTGGGCTTGTTTTAGGTGTAAGCCCTAACCACCTTTAAACTCTTAGAAACCTAACAACTCATTTAATTCTTGTATTGGTGTTCCGTTATTTGTTGGTTTAATGTGTCCGTAATTATCATAAACCAATGTTTTAGGTGTATTTAAGAATATGCCCTTATTGGTTATTAAGATAATTTTTTGAGTATTTTTTCTTAATTCGCTACCATATGCAAAACCCGTAGTAAACTTTATTTCGTAATTGGTTGTATTTATTAACCCTAAATCACTTAATAAATCACTATCTAATTTATAAGTGTTTAAATCATTAAAACCATTTTTTGCCCTAGTGCTTACGCCCTTGATAGTGTCGCCCTTAACATAAGATTTTATTATTATTTTAAATAGTATTTCAGCAAGTGAGCCACGATTTACCATAACTAAGCCTTTTGATTTAGTGCATTCTACTTGCACCATTTCAAAGTCGCAATACTCACAATTTAATAATTTAAGTAATGTATCATTACTAGTTTTTGCTTTTGCTTGTGCTAGAGTGTTTAATTCTAACATCGCTTTTAATTCTTTTTTGTTTAATGTTAAGATTTGTTTGTTTGTTGTCATAATTTTATACCTACCTTTATTTATATTTTTGTAAGTGTGTTAAGTCCGTCTATCTCAACCACCTTACATACAATATTATACCATATCTTAAAACTTTATGCAAATAATATGCATTATTAAATTAAAATATTTTTTAAATATTATATGTAAGTGTTTTTTGTTTCCGTCTATCTCAACCACCTTACACATAATATTATACCACAAATAAAATAATAAGTCAATAGAAAAACAAAAAATCTTTTATGAAAACGTTTTCATTTTACATTTTACACATCAAAAACAAAAATAAAATCAAAATATATAAATAAAGATATGATTTTTAAATTAAATCATATCAAAAATAAAAATATAAAATATATAAAATAAATAATTAAAATAATTTTAAAATATAAACAAGATAAAAACTAAATCAATTAATTTTAATATATTCTTATCATGGGCGGTGGTGTGTTAGTGGTGTTGGTGTGTAGTGTAAAGGTGGGCGGGGGTAGAATAAATTTTTTTGAAATTTTTTCTTTTTCCCCACACCCCCTCTGGCCAATCCGGCATACGACAATTTTTAGATATGACAAATTTTTGACTTCGATGATTTTTTGATTTCTACTTTTTATTCCACCCAATCTCTCTCGCTCCCATCGTTTCAATCCATCATTCTTCTCTTTCATTTAACCATTTACTGCGATCTCCACCCTTACCATCTCAAACTTCTACTACCTCTCAAGTCACCTCATCCGGCCTACTGACCATCGCATACAATCTCTCGTTACCTTTCGCTTCTACTCCAATCATTTTCTTAATATGAGTATATCAACGTTCACTTATCTTGACAGCCTGTCCAATATAACAAACCTTTTCATCGTTCACTCAACTTAGTCTATAAATGCCACTAACAGCACCATCAACACTTAATGCCTTAACCATACGTTGAATTTCAGGCAACCACACCTTCTTCCAAGCAACGGTCATAAGTGCTTCCCTTAACTCAGGATATAACTCCACGACCTCATCCAACAATCCTAACATCCTCTCTTGACTTCTCGTCAGATGAAAAGTTTCAATGTGACGAACGCCTTCTTCTCCTTCGCCACCTATCAAACCAAGGGCCTGACGAAAACTTTCTTGCAGATGCGAAAGCTCATTTTCTACGTCCTTCATTTTTTGTCCTAGTTCCTCTAACCTGTGATGACTTTGACTCTCTTCATTTTTCATTGCGGTTAAAAGTTCCTTCTTGGCAGCCTCATCAGCTTCAAGTTCCCGCATTCTTTCTTGTAACAACTGGCAACGCCCTGATAAACCTTCGTACTGTAATGCCTCTTTTTGCGCTTCTTCCAGTTCTACTTTTACAGTCCTGTAATGTTTAAAAGTATCGGCCAACCTTACTTTCACTTCATCTATAGTGCGGCATAACTCTTCCTTCTCGGCACTCCGCGAAGCTAGTTGAATCTGCGCCTCTTTCAATTTAGGTTCAAGTTCATCGTGAAGACTAGTTTGCAGTATTTCTTGTTTATCTTTTAATTCTTGCAGATGTCTATTATGAATATCAAACAGCTCATCTAATTCTTTAATTTGTTTTAATTTATTGCGAATTTGACTATTTAAAGCTACTATGAACCCTAATTCTACAAATAGACCTAAAACTATTAGTATTATTCCTATTATCTTTATCATTAATTATCTTCTTCCTTTCTTCGTTCCTCTCTATTATATTATACTAATTTTTTGACCACTTGTCAAGAAAAATTTTCG
The DNA here is from genome assembly GCA_963612735.1 of Gemmiger formicilis. GTDB lineage: Bacteria > Bacillota_I > Bacilli_A > RFN20 > CAG-826 > CAVDWX01. The sequence goes on from CAVDWX010000092.1 coordinate 56,402, forward strand.
AACTCTTGAGACTTATTGACATTTTTCTTATCAAGCGCCTAAAAATTTTTCGATTTTTCAAAATTACCCCAATTAAATTGGCGCGAATCTCAAAAATATTATATAATATACTGTAATAAGGAGGTGTATATCACCTATGCAAGACAACAATCATAATCACTTTCAATTTCCTATAGGTAAATGTCCTCATTGCGGAAAAACCAACCAAGTGCTTATGTTTTCAAACAACCCCTTATCAGGAGAAACCATCTGTTTTGATTGTATTAATAAGGCATTAAATTATCAAAATCTTTCTCATGCCGACTTCTTCTGCAGAACCTACAACCTTCCATTTCAACCTGAAGTTTGGATGAAGTTAGCGGATGAAGAAGGTCAAGACACCTTTAAGGCTTACACCTGTCTTATCTTAACAGATGAAACCTTCCAACCCAATCTATACTACCAAAGCAGCACGGCAGATGTATGATCAAAGGTTAATGCCGAATGGGAGAAAACTAGAACTTTAACCTCCGTTATCAATAAAATTACGCCTATTAAAGAAGGTTACTTAATGCGCGGACGCTTAAAATGGGGCGATCAATATACTTTTGAAGAACTGATTCAATTAGACCAACTATATACTCGAACCATTAAAGCAAATAACATTATCAGTCCGATGCAAAAAGTGGCTGTTAAAACGTTATGTCAATTGCAAATGAAAGTTAATCAAGCCATTCGACTTGAAGATTCAAAGGCTTTGAAGGAATATTCATCTGCGTGGTCAACGTTTGCAAAACAAGCTAATCTAGAAGAAATGATTAATGAAGCAAAAACTGAAGATATTACTACTGTTGCTGAACTATACAAATACATGGAAGATCAAGGCTTTATTTTTAAATACTTCCAAGGAGATTGTAAAGATGAAATTGATTTCGCTATTAAAGATATTCAAGATACTAATCGTCGTTTAATTTTGGAAAGTACTGGCTTACAAGCCCAACTTGAAGAAATGATTAGACAACGAACAATTAGTGCAGAAGAAGAATATGCCGCAAAAGTTATGAATGATGGTGTCACCGCCGAAGGTGGAACAACTGGTCTACAAGAATTATTAGATTTTAAAGCTGAGGATGCTCCAATAGAAACTGAGTCAGATGATGAAGTCTTAGGAATTGATTTTAGCTCAGATAAAGAAAATGCAGACACCACAACGACCATAGTCCGCAATTCTACCGCTGCGGCAAAAAATTAGTGTCGGGAGGCTTGCAAATATGCTAGACGATTTAAACTTTTATGATGAAGATTATATGGAACCTGAAATAGCCGACCTAATAGAATTCTTTGATAATGAAGAGAGACAAACTACTAATACCTTAACTAAAAAGCGCATTGATGAACATTTTCAAGAGGTGGGCAGATACTTAAATGAGTTTATGATATATCCTGATTTATTTGTTGATTTACTTGTGCCGAAGCGTAGTCACTTCACATTATATCCATTTCAACGTATAATGATGAGATGCATGGCTCGTGGAACTGCAACTTATGAAACTTTATCACGTGGTACCTCTAAATCATTTATTGCCGATTTGGAGCGCTACCTCCACTGTATGTTCGTTCCACGTCACAATACAACAATTACCGCCGGAACAATCAAACAGGCAGCAGAAATTGCCAAGCAAAAATTCGTTAATGACTTATGGGTAAAATTCCCTCTTCTTGGTAACGAGATGCAACGTCGTGTAGTAGCCGGTAAAAAGATGGACCCGTTTTCAGTGCAAAAAGATTATGTATCATTTACTTTTAAAAACGGTTCGTCAATTTCATTAGGTAATGTCCGTGGTCTACGTCGTCAATCATTAATCTTTGAAGAAGTTATTGAACAAGACGAAACCCTTGTAAATGAAGTTTATATTCCTATGTTAAATGAACCTCGTAAAATGAGTAATGGTTTAATAAATCCATACGAACCACAATCTCAAGAAATTTATATTACTACTGCGGGATACCAGCAGACGTTTGCATATCAAAAGCTTATTGAAATATTATGTCGTTCAGTTATGGATCCAAATAACTATTATGTTATCTGTGGAACTTATCGTATTCCATTATACCACGGTTTAACTGCGAAGAAAAAAATTGAGGACGTTATTAATTCTCCTTCATTTAGTAAATCTTCATTTGAACGTGAATATGAAAGTAGATGGAGTGACGCACCAGCTGGCGCGGCATTTAATGTTAATATGATCAGCGCATTGCGTCAAGTAAAGTTGACTGAATTAAAGAATAAATTAACTACCACTCAATTAAGTGACGGTTGCTTTTATGTCATCTGCGCCGATATGGCGAAAGATGGTGCGGCCGAAACGGCAGTCGGGGTAGCAAAAGTAATTCCAAAGGAACACTTTTTTACTTACAAATTTGTTAACCTATTTAGTATTACTTCAACTGACTACATGGTTATTGCAAATGAATTTAAGAAAACCGTTCTACTCTATAACGCCAAACTTCTTATATACGATGCCAATGGTATCGGTGCAGCAATGCGAGATTGGTTGAATAAAGAAACTCGTGATGATAAAGGTATGATTTATGAGGGATTAGGAATTATTAATCCACCAACAGATGCCGAAAAAGATTTAATTGCATATCCTAAAGAGAAAACCATCTGTTATGAAATTAAGTCAGGTGGAACAATTGGAGAACAAATTCATTACTTCTTCTTCTCACGTATGAGTACCGGGGCTATTACTTACCCACTTAAACTTACAGATGCAATTGCATTATATGGACGTAATAAAGGTTTCATGGATATGAGCATGCGCAAACAAAAAGAAGTTTTAGCACCATTCCAAGTAATGGATAAAATGGAACAACAACTTAAAAACTTAGATATTCTAAACACATCTGACACAATGACCAACCGTTTAAAAATTGTTCGTCGTAATGCAAAAATTCAAAAGGACTATTTTTCTATGGCAGAGTATTTAGTATGAGCGGTTAATAAACAATTTGAATTAGAATATTACAAACGTAAACGACAAAAAGGCAAAGGTCGTAAAATTGCCTTCTTCGACTAACGAAGGGAGAAAACAACTATGGCAGATCCAAAATTACAATTTCGAAAAAATCGTATAGAAAAATTAAAAAACATGTATGCAGATGACCAATCTTCTCGTCGTCGACAAGATAATAAACCATCTTATTTGTCATCTGATTATGCAAATGCATCAGCAGTTCGTCAAGCATTGTGGGGTTCCATTAATGATCCGAATACTTTAGCGGAAACATCTCGTAAACTTTATGCAACAAATCCTATTTACGCATCTGTTATTAATTATTTGGCAGATATGTATACTTGGAATTACAAAGTTATTCCACACAAGGTTTATGCTAAGACAAAAGCAAAAGCCAAAAAAACTTTAAAACCAGATGACTTTCAATTAATGTATAATTTAATGCTAGAAGTTGCAGATGGTCTTTCTATTGAAACTAAATTTCCGTCTTTATTAACATTATTATTTGTTACAGGTTCTGTTTACTTTACCACTTTTTGTGACGAAGAAAATTATGCTATTGATACAATTTTATTGCCTAATAAATATTGCCGAAAAATCGGTGAAACTCAATTCGGAACAGCAATTATTCAATTAGATATGAGCTATATTGATGATTTGGGTGGAAGTACAGATGAACTTAAAAAAGCTTTTTTAGAAGGTTTTCCTGTTGAATTTAAAAAATATTATAATGCCTATAAGCGTGATAGTCAAAAGCGTTGGGCAACATTAGATCCAAGATTTTCAAGTGCCATTTTACTAAATGACGCTGCAATCCCAACTTTTTTCTATCTTTATGGCGGAATTCTTGACTATGAAAAATATCAAGACAATGAATTGCAACGTAATGAAAATTTATTAAAGTACATTGTGGTTCAAACAATGCCTCATTATGAAGATAAACTTATTTTTGAGGTAGATGAAGTTGAAGCATTGCACAAAAGTTTGCGTCGTATTGTAGAAACGAATGATAAGGCACGTTTAATCACTACTTATGGTGATATTAAAGTAGCTAAAATTGCCGAAAATGATACATCTGAAAATGAAGTATTAAGTAAAGCCTTCAAAGCAATCTTTAATAACGCCGGTTTCAATAGTGCAATTTTTACGGCAGAAAGTGTTAATGCATTACAAATGTCTTTAGTACGTGATAAAGGTTTTGTATGGAGACATGTGCAAAAATTAGTTAACTTCTATAATATTGCTATTAACAATTGATTTGATTTCAAGACCTACCAAGCGGATATTGAAATTTTACCAATTTCGCCGTATACTATCAATGACGATATAGGAAGATATAAAGCTAACGCTACACTTGGTGTTGGCAAGTTAGATTATTTTATAGCGTCAGGTATTAAGCAAAAGAATATTCAAGATCAATTAGACCTTGAGGACTTCTTAAAATTAGATGAGATTAAGCCAATGCAAACATCTTATACTCAAACTGCGGAAGATAGACAAGATGAACAGCAACAAGATGGCGACAGTGATTCATCTAATAAAAATGCTAAACAAGACAATAGCGCTCAAGAAGATAATACAAAAGATGGGGATACAAAATCAACTCCTGAAAATGAGCCATCAGGTCAAGATAAATAGAGCATCTAACTATTAATTATTAAGCGCAGTCTTAAGAAAGAGGATTAAAGATGAAAAAACCAACTATCAATTTCAGTTGGCCTGTTGTATTATCAGATTTCTCGAACAATGAAGATAAAAATTATGAAATCTTCTCTCGTTGTAAATTGAAAGTCTTTTACAAAGGAGAAACAGCAGATCATCGTTATTTCAGCGATGAATTCGCAGATCAATTAATTCGTTCTCTTCCTTACACACCTGTTGTAAGTAGATATGATGACGAAAGTGAAGATTTCGAAGGTCATGCTAGTCGTCAAGAAATCTTTGGTATCGTTGATCCTTGCGGAGAAATTACTTTTGAAGACGATGAAGAAGATGGAAAGATATGGTGTGTTGCAGATGTAATTTTATACACTGAACGTCCAGACCAATTGGGCGAACTTGCCAAAAAGATTCCAGGTCATCCTCATTCATTAGAATTAGATCCTAAATCAACTAAATACAAAATTAACTATGATGACAAGAAACACTTCAAAAACATTGAATTTACCGCAGGAGATTTTGTTGGCGTAAGTGTGCTTGGCATGAATCAAAAACCGGCTTTTACAGGTTCAACCTTCTTTGAAGAAAATAGTGAATTTACAAAGAAAATGCAATTGTTAAAGAATTATTGTGAAAGACGATTAGAAGAAAACCAACATGGAGGCGAAAAAATGAATTTAAGTGAATTCATCAAGTTAACATGGGGTGACATTTCTGTTAGAGTGGTAAACGCTATTCAAGAAGAATATCACGAAGAACTATATATTTGTCCAATAGATTTCTATGATGACAGTGTAGTTTGTCACGTATATTCTTTTATCGATGGAAGTACAACCTATTTTAGATTCTATTATACTATTGACGAAAATGCAGTAGTAACTTTAGGAGACGTAAAAGAAGTACATGTAGTTTGGGAAGATGTGCCTGAACCTACACCAGAACCTTCTCCTAATGCAAGCTTAGAAGACAATGCCACTGCAGCAGGAACAGACATGGGACAAGCAGAACCAGAACCTAGTGCAGATCCAGCAGAACCAGAAGTTGGTGAACAAACTGATTTTAATGATCAAACACCTGAAAACGCTCCTGAACCTGAAGCTACACCAGATCCGGAACCTGTGAGTGCTGCCTCTACTATTGAGAATGAAGACGGTCACAACAGCGATGACCAACAATCAAATTTCACCGGTGCAGCAGCATCAGTAACAAATGTCGAAGACGCTCCACTAGTTAACGAAGGACAACAACAACAAGTTAATGAAAGTGAGTGTGGACATGAAAACAAACAAAATGAGACTTCAAGTTCTACCTCATTTACTGACAGTGAAAGAGAAGAATATGAAAATCTTAAGAAAGCAAAAAAAGTCCAATTAGTCGATTCTTATAGGAATGTATTAACTGAAGAAGAGTACAACAACTATATTACTTCAATTGATACTTTTAGTGCTGAAGATCTTGAATTAGATTTATTAAAAATCTATAAACGTGTCAATGATGAAGCAAATGTTACATCTGTACGCGGTATTGGAAGAGCATTTACTGTGTATGCTCCAGAAACTAAAAACACAGAAAATCCACTAGACGCATTTGTTCGTAAGAACCTAAAGCGCTAGAAAGAAGAGGTTATAAAAATGATTGTAGATCTATTACCAAAATTTGAACAAATTGAAGTTAATAACCTTAAAGGCTTACAACCTGGTTTCGTTGTAGCACAAATGCCAGTCAAAGCACAATGTGAATACGTTAGAAAAGAAAATGGCGTTGAATATTTTGAAAATGGTCATATTTGCGCTATCAGCGTAGACGGAATCAAAGTTCCTGAAGCAAGTGATAAGGTTTTATTTATTTCTTATAATGATCCTATCAACACTATTTTTAAAGGGGCTAATCTTTATGCAACTAATCTTGAAGAAGAATATGTTCGTTTAGTTCAATTAATTCCTGGTGATGAATGGATGAGTACAATTGATTACTTTGAAAAAGAAGGTGAACCTGAAGCACAAACATATAAATATGCTGGTGCCAGCGCCATCGAAGGAAGAGTAGTTAAAATAGAAGGCACAAGTGGTTTAGGCAAATCAGATGATTGGTTTGAAGTTGATACAATGCCTGATGGAACAAAGGCTTACCACTATATTTATTTAGGATAGGAGCGAGGTGAACATAATGAATAATGAATTAAAAACTGGCATTATCGCCGCATTAGAAAATAAACCTTCTGCTAATTTTAGTGCAGAAGATGTCAATAACGCTGCTATCTCTGCAATTTGTAAAGAATTAGGTTTAGGTGAAAATCCATCTGCTCGTGAAATTCGTGCCGTAGCTCCTCAAGCTTTTGCATTAATTGAAGAAGCAGTAGACGAAATTTTACCTAAAAAATTAGAACAAGTATTAGGCGAATTCGCAGAAGTTAAATCTTTTGCTCGTGACGCCGAACCTTTGTTTAATATTGATAAAATCGGTAAAAACCGTGCTAAATTAACTATTGCTAAAGGCGCTCGTGGTGGTATCTATAGAGCAGCTAGATTAGATAGCAAATATTTTAGCTTAAAAACTCATGTTGAGAGTGTGGCAGTATATGTAACTTTAGAAGACATTTTACTTGGCACTGCAAGTTTAAGTGAATTATTTAATAACGTTCTTGAAGGAATGGAAGAAATTGTTTATAAACAAGTATTTGAAGCATTAGCATCAGGTACATCTACTTTAACAGGCAATGCAGTAAAAGATTCAAATGGTCTTTATAATGCTATTAAATATAATGGCGGAACTGCTATTGCAGCAACTTCAGCAGCATTAGCTCCTGCATTAGACGAAGTATTACCAAAAGTTAAACAATATGGTGTTCCTATGATCTTTGGATCTTATGAAGTTTTAAGTAAACTTAATAATGAAGGAATTGAATTCCATCCTGAATTAAAAGATTCTGAAGATAAGAGAAATTATGGCTTTATTCAAATTTATAAAGGTGTTAAAGTTGTAGAAATTCCTAACTATTTAATTGATAACCGCAATGATAAATGGTTCTATGACAACTCAACAGTATTTGTAATTCCATCTGGTGTTAAACCTGTTAAAGTTGCTTTACGTGGAGACTTAGAAATTCAACGTAATGAATCAGCAGTTGGTTCAGAAAAATGGGAAGCTCATAAATTAATCGGTGTTGGTGTTGCTATGGCTAACAACTATGCTGTTATTAAGGTTACTCTTAACTAATAACAATATTTAAGGAGGAGGACTTTCCTCTTCCTTCTTTAAATAAAGAAAGGAGACATTCTAATGTCTGAAAACAGATTTTTTAAAATTATTAAAACAACACCTGATCAAGTTATGTTTGTATTACACTCTGTTAACAATCCAAGTTTAAATAAACTTGTGAGATTAACTGATCGTATTCCAGAACAAACAGTTCCAGTAGATTGGGCTTTAGATTTGTTCTTAAATGAAGAAAATTATCAACTATTTAAAAATGGTTGTATTACAGTAAATGATGTTCAAGGACTTACCGAAGCAGCGATTAAAGCTGGAGTTTACTTTGGTGCAGAACTAGATTTTGTGCCTGCAAAAGTTGAAGATTCTAAACAAATTTTAGCAATTGTTAAAAGTGGCACTCGTAGTAAAATTTTAGATGCAATCAAAACATATGGAGAAGAAAGGGTTAAAACAGTAGTAGTTAGTAACGTAAGTGAATTAACATCTGGTGTTATTCAAATGCTTGAAGGTATTTTTAAAATCCAATTAACAATGGATATTGAGTAAAATAGTAAAACGATAAATATTAACACGGAGGTAGAAAACATGGCAGACTTACAATATTGAGATAGTATCTTATATCCATCTTTTAGGGCTACAATTCGTGGAGAATATTACGGTATTATTTCACAAGATGACTTGGATGAAGAATGTTATAACATTGCATGCCGAGCAATTGCCGCATTTAAATTTCCGAAAATTTCTACCGCATATGAAACTTTTTATGCTATTCGCAATGAAGAGACAAATGCTATCGAAGAAGTAAGTGAAGATGATGAAAATTTTGAAGATGCTATTCCGCACGGTCGTTTCTTAAATCCTATGGGTTATGAAGAAATCGAAGTAATCTTAGCATGGATGAAAGTTTTCTGGTGCGAACATCTTTTATCAAATAGTGATAACTTTGATGGTATTTATACTGACTCTAATATTAAAACATTCTCACCTGCTAATTTAGTAGATAAAAACACTAACCTACTTAAGGTATATAGAGAAAATGCTAAAGACATTGAGAATCGTTATAGTAGAGTAAATTCTTTACGTCGTCCTTCTTTAGGAGATGTAAATAGCGATGAGTAATTCATTCGAACGTTTTCGTCGCACCAATCAACAACGTGTTCAAGCTAATAAAAAACTAAATAGTCAATTTATTATTAAAGGTTATCCATCTATTGAAATTACAAATGCTAATGCCGAGAAACAATTAGCATGCGTAGTCAATAAACAAGAAAAAGATTTGGCTTATATTTATACTTTTATCAATGAACCTTTAACTGTCGGCAGCATTTGGAGTGCGAAAGGTCTTAGTTGGCTTATTGCCGAAGAAATTGTTGTTATTAAAGATGTTGATTGGCATAAATATCAAGCATATCTTTGTAATGTGCAAATTGATGATAGTTGAGGATATTTTGTTGGACCGGAAAAATCTTACATTAATGTTTCGTTAAAGCAAGACGTAGTATTGCAATCTCAACAAAAACCTCTATTAGTTTTGCCATCTGTAAAAGCATTGGCAATTAATGATATTGTTGTTATAAAAGGACGTCCTTGGTTAATTCAAGAGATAGATAATATTAGTACAGATGGCTTAGTATATTATTCATTACGTCCAACAACTGTAGATAAAGATATTTCGGCGGAAGAAAATTATATTTATCGACCAGAGTTAGAAAAGCCGCAATTTGAAAATAGTGAGGGACATGATCAATTGATTACTCAAACTACAGAGCAAGGCTATTTCTGACGTTCAACTGAAGCCATCGAAATTATTCAATTAAGCCGCAACTCAGTTACTTTTAAAGTGCCTTTTGGTTTAAAGAGCGCTACTTTTAAAGTTAAACAAGGCGGTCAAATTATTACAAAGCAGGTGCAATAATATGAAGAGTTTAGAAACAATTAAAAGAACTTTATTTGAAATTGCACAGACTTTAAGTCAAAATACTTATTTACAACAATTATTAATTGAAGATAATAATGATATTCAAAAAGGCAATCCAACTTTTACTATTCATAGTATTAATGATTTAATGGATGGACAATATATTTGCTTAGATGCTCACTTGGAGAATGGTATTGTAAATCATGGCCGAAACTCTTTTATCATAATCCATTTAGATAGTATGAGTTTTAAACAAAGCGGAAATAATATTCCTGTTTATGGTTCTATTTATATAGCAACTGATAAAAATCATGTTATGCTTACTGAAAATCGTCAAAGATTATGAGAAATGATAGATGAAATTTATAAAACTATTGATGGAAAGAAATTCTCTGCCGCAGGAGTTCTTGAGATTAAAAATGTTTCATCTGTTGTGTATTCTGAATATAGTTTTGGATATCGTATAAGTTTTGAATTTAAAGAACAGGAACAAAGAAAGGCGGTGTTATAGTTGAATTCTTCTTTTAAAGATGACTTTTCATTAACACGACTTTTTATGACAAAGGACATTAACGTACGCACAAGTGATGGTGGAAAATTTGTTTTCCACTGTCCTAGTGTTCGTGATTTATTTTTAAATGAAGATATGAGCTTAACTATCTTTTGTATTACTACATCTGATGAGAAAGTTCAAAATGTTATGAGTTTAAAGGCAGATAATCGTTTAGACTTCTTTGAAAAATTGTTTTTTGAATTTGGGGGGTATAAACAAATTAGTCCTCTAGTGCAAAAACTTTCTACAAGTTTAAAGCAATTATTACCAGGTTTTGAATTAAATTTTCAGACTAAGACTTTTGAAGTAAATGATCTTACTATTACAAAGGAAATTTGAGATTATATCACATATTTAGTAAAATTATCTTGTGGAGAAAAGGTATCCCAACCTCTAATCTTTGATTCACTAGAGGCCGAAGCTTTTTGAAAAAAGCAACAAGAAATGGATGCTAAAATTAAAAAGTTAAAGGCAGATAAAGAAGGAGATCCAGAAGGTTTAATTAAAAATCTGATGGCAATTACATATAGTTTTCCTTCTTTTACAATTGATTATTTATATAATCAAACCATGGCTCAAATTCACTGACTCCGAGAACTAGCCGCGGGAGAAGTGTCTTATCGTTTGCAATCGCAAGCCGCAGCGGCGGGAAATATAAAAAAGGGAAATAAATTAAACTTTTTTATTAAATAAGAGGTATAAATATGGCAGACAACAGATATTCTCGTTTAGGAACATCTAATGCTTCATTTGATCAAATGATTCAACGTTTTGGTGTCGTTACTGTTATGAATGCTAAAGTTTATGAAGTTGTTTATGATGGAAGCACCCCTAAAAATGTTGACGAAATTCTAGCTATGTATCCAGAAGAAAATGCTTTAACTACTTTAGATACATTAAAGATTGCAAATGTTAGCCAAGATGGACCTGATAAAACTGTTACTGGTGGTCAATACTCAAACCCATTAATTAAATTTGGTAAATCTGCACGTTTAGAAATGCAAGATGCTTTAGGTAATAATGAAGCATTAGATGCATTATGTGGAACAGTTTCTGAATATAATGCAGCAGGATTTACAGGAAGAATTGCTCTTCATGTTGGCGAACAATTTGCAGGACCAAAATGTATTATTGGTGACAGTTTCTTTATCGAACAAAGATCAGGCGCTCAAGTTCCTGTAAAAATTATTTTCTATCAATTCTTACCAGATTCATTGTTTAACCTAACTCAAGATTCAGAGGGAGATGCCACTGTTTTTGATATGAATGGTGACTTAATGACTACTGTTATCGAAGTTGGTAATAAAAATGGTAAACCAATTAATACGGGTGTTTTTTACTCAATCATTGATAAAGAAACAACTCCAGAAGCACTTTACTCAATCGCTAATGATGGTAAAATTACTATTAAGGAAGCTAATTATACTGCAACTTTAGATGGTGCAAACGTAATTAGCGGAACTACTGCTATTGAAAAAGATCAAGCTGGCAGATTAATTATTAAAGATGAAAATGGTAAAGTAGTATTATCTACTATCGTAGAAAGATAACAAACTAACCCATACGAATACATCTAGGACTAATCTAGGTGTATTTTTCTTTTTATCAAAAATGGTATATAATATAATAACAATACTTAAAGGAGATAAAGAATTTATGAAAGATAGCATCAAAATTTATTCTTTGCCATCTTGTGGTATGTGCTTAGCACTTAAACGTGAATTAGATTCACATAATATATCTTATACCGTATGTCAAGATGTACAAGAAATCAAAGCAAATGGAATAACTTCTCTTCCAACTTTACAAATTAATGAGAAGAAATACAATTTTAAAGACGCTTTAAAATTAATTAAGGAGGGAAAATTAAATGCCTAAAATTTCTCTTTCACCTGAATTAATTAAGCATATTATGAAAATAGACACTGTAGAAGATAAAATCAATTTTATAAACAACTACATGGCAGCACAAAATGCGGCAACAGGTAGTGAAGTAGACCAAAATGCCAACGTTACTCGTAAAAACATTGCGACTATGGCAGCAGAATTACCAAAGAAAGATATGATTTTATTAAATCGTGTTAAAATGTATTTAAAACTTACTGAGATGTATGATGAAGTTACTGCGATGCAATACATCGCCGACTTAAATCACCACATTATCTACAAACATGATGAAACATCAATCTTCCCATACTGTTGTTCAATTACTTTATATCCATTCCTATTAGATGGATTAACTAAATTAGGCGGCAGTTCAAGCGCACCAAAACACTTAGATAGTTTTTGCGGATGTTTTAATAACTTAATGTTTTTAGTAGCCGGACAATTTGCCGGAGCAACTGCAACACCAGAATTCCTAACTTACTTCGATTACTTTGCACGTCTAGACTATGGTCAAGATTACATTTATCATTTAGATCAACCAGTAGAATTTTTAAATGGTTGTACTCTGACTTTAAAAGATAAATTAGAACATTTCTTCGCGCAAGTAGTTTATACAATCAATCAACCTGCAGGTGCACGTGGATATCAATCTTTATTCTGGAATATCGCATATTTTGACAAATATTATTTTGAAAGCATATTTAAAGACTTCTTCTTCCCAGATGGAAACGAACCTTGTTGGGAAACAACTAAAGAACTTCAAAAGCTTTTTATGTGTTGGTTTAATGCAGAACGTCTAAAAATTGCCGATTTAACTTTCCCTGTTGAAACAGCCAATATGTATGTCAAAGATGGTAAATATGCCGACGAAGAAATGGCTACCTTCTTCGCCGAACAATGGGCTGAGGGCGCTTCCTTCTTCATGTATCAAAGTGATAGTGTAGATAGTCTTTCATCTTGTTGTCGTTTACGTAATGGTATTGAAGAAAATATTTTCTCTTATACTCTAGGAGCAGGTGGTATTAAAACAGGTTCAAAAGGTGTTATTACACTAAATTTAAACCGCATCGTTCAAGATTGGTATGACGGCAAAGAAATCACTGAAGTGCCACTATCTTATACAATTAATGAAATAGTTGATCGTGTACATAAATATTTAACTGCATTTAATGAAATCATCTGGGATTATAAAAAAGGTGGTCTATTAACTATCTATGATGCAGGATATATTGATTTAGATAGCCAATATTTAACCATTGGTATTAACGGTTTTGTTGAAGGCGCAGAATTCTTGGGCATCCCAATTGATGCGCACAATGAGCGATATCAACAATATGCAAAAGATATCTTAGAAACTATTAAACAATCTAACATCAAAGCACGTACTGAACATTGCAAATTTAATACTGAATTTGTTCCGGCAGAAGGATTAGGTGTTAAAAATGCAAAATGAGATAAACGAGATGGTTATGCCGTTCCTCGTGATACTTATAATTCATACTTTTATATCGTAGAAGATCACAACATTGACCCTGTCGAAAAATTTGCTTTCCAAGGAATTAAGTTTACTGGATGCTGTGACGGTGGTAGTGCGTTACATAACAACTTAGATGAACATTTAAGCGCAGCACAATATCGTAAATTAATGGATGTAGCAGTAGCAGAAGGATGTAATTACTTTACTTATAATGTTATGAATATCATCTGTAATGATTGCAGACATGTAAGTAAGCATACATTTACCACTTGCCCTAAATGCGGTTCAACTAACTTAGATTACGCAACTCGTATCATTGGATACTTAAAGCGCATTTCTTCATTTAGTGCTGCACGTCAAATTGAGGCAGGATTGAGAGCATATAATCATTTAAAGGATTAATTTATGTTAAAATACGAAAGTACATTAGTAACTTTTACTGAAGTGCCAGATGAGATTAGTTTATGTTTTAATTTAACATTATGTCCGTGCCATTGCCAGGGTTGTTTTGAGCCTTGATTGGCAGAGGATAGCGGAGTTATCTTAACTATTAATGAAGTGCAACAATGATTATCTAAGAAACCTCATTGTACATGCATCTGTTTTATGGGTGGAGATAATGACCATGAATCACTAATTCAATTGTGCCGAAAAATTCGTCAATGTTGGCCGCAATTAAAATTAGCTATGTATAGCGGTTGCAATAAGCGAGACGAAAATTTGGCACAAGAGTTAGATTATTATAAAATAGGCCCGTATATTCCACAGGCTGGGCCATTAAATAAAACTACCACTAATCAACGTTTCTTTAAAAAGGACGCAGACGAAAATTGGCAAGATATCACATATCGATTTCAAGAGAAGAAGGAATAAATTCCTTCTTTTTCATTTGCGAGAATTGATTTTTCGATTTTCTTCGGTTATACTATAAATAGAATGAGGTGTATTATGAATAATAATTTTCAAATAGGAAATCAAGCCAAATGTATTATTCGTGCATATCACGCAGGTACAATTGGTAATACAACAATTAAATATGATAATCAACCATATACAGTGTTAGCAGATGTCAGAACTCGTTTCCAATTTAAAAAGATAAATGGTGATACATCTGCAGGAATACGAAATTTAAGTTACGGAACAGATTTTATTGATTCGGTTTCATTATATGATGTAAATCTCAATGATAAAATTTTGAACTTAATTTGCCCCAAATCTGAAACAAAATTAATAAGTACGATGCAAAATTGTGATTCAGATAGTAATAATTATATATATTTTGCTTTACCAACAGATAAAGTATATCAAGTATTTGTATATGATATCGACGGTCAATTAGAAAGTGCATTTGATTATTTAGAAAGCGGACAAATTGAAGTTAAACAACGTAATACGAATTATTTAGTATTTTATTCTTATTACGATGGAAAGGCTTTCTCTTTAGATAAACGTGATAATTTATATCTTACATTAGATTTTGAAATGATTGGAAATACTAATGAAGAAACAAGTAAATGTTGGATACATGTTGAAAAATGTGTATTAGGAGAAGATAAGAACTTTTTATTCGATAATAGCAACAAAACTGTCAATTTAACTTTTAAAGTTATTGATAATAAAAATGATTATATTATTTTTAAATAAAGAAAGGACGGAACATAATCATTATGACAAATCAAGAATTAGAACAAAAGGTTGAAAAATTTTTAGAAATTGAAAATTATTTTGATTTCATTGAAGCAGTTTGTAATTTTGAAAAAGAATATAAAAGCAGTAATTTTTATAAAAAAACTAAAATGCCTTTGATGGCGGTAGTTAAAGAAGCACGCTGGTTTTACGGTTTAAATATTAATGCCATTTCCACAAAAATTCAAACTGCAGTAGATAAGTTAGATTTAACACATTTAATGGAGTTAATTGATAAAATTGGTCTTACTTATCAAACTGAAAATAATGAAATTTTAAATACATTAGGTTTAGTTAAAGATATTTTTCAATCAGAAGAAGAATAATATAGATAATATGCATCAGCATATTGGGAGGTCTACCAAATGGCAGATGAATTACAAATAAAAGTCGCTTTAACTGAAGAATTAAAGAAAGCAAAAGAAACGCATGAAAAATTGCTTAATTCTCCAAATTATACTAAAGAAAATCAATCTAGAGTCACTTTTGGTTTATCTAAACT
>CAVDWX010000093.1:0-39167 GCA_963612735.1 Gemmiger formicilis
TGAATTAATAGGTGAATGGATTGAATTTCCAATTGACGAAGACGAACTAGAAGAAGTCTATGAACGTATCCAGATTGGTGAAGACTATGAAGAGATTTTCTTCACCGATTGGGAGTATGATTATGATTTTGGATTTGGAGAATACGAAAACATAAATCGTATAAACGAACTAGCAGAACGTTTAGAATCCTTATGCGATGAACAGGATAAGGCGCTGTCAGTGTTATTAGATTGTGGAGACTATGATTTAGAAAATGCGTTAGCAATAATTGAAAAAGGGAATTTTAATTTTAGCCCCCAATCTAAAGAAGAATGGTGTCTCGATTTAATCGAAGAAGGTCGGTTTGGTCAGATTTCAAGAAAATTTATATGTTACATGGACATTGAAAGTTTTGCGAATGACTGGATGGATGATTGTTACGAAGGGACAGCAGGCACTGTTGAAGTGTGGTAAAAGGAGAAATGAAAATATGAGATTGCAAGATTTAGAATTCAAAAACGGTGAATGGGTGCCAATGAAAATCACATATACGGTTGATATTGGGCACCCAGACATAAAACCCATCATGCAATATGTGGAAGAAAACAAAATTGAAAATGGAATTTTGGAATTTGAAGATGAGTATTTGTATAAAGACGATTACTCTGTTGACGCTTTTATATTGAATTCCATATACGATTTAAAACTTGTGGTTGGTGGTGGTAGCATAACGAGCCACATACATAATATAAAGATTTATATAAAAGATAAAATATTAGAATGGTAATTGAGCACTGAGAAATCGGTGCTTTTAATTTTGAAAATTAGAAATTAGAAATCAGAAAAGGAGAAATTGAAATGGGATACATTGGAAATCGCTATAGCGAACGTGCAGCGGATTGCTACACAAGTGACATCTTACCGATGTCATACTGGACTAAAGCATACTTGTTAAATGAACTCGAAAGTGAATACGACCTAGTTGAAATTCGAAAAATCAAACTTTCAAAAGTGCCACTTGAAGTATTGAAAAACGTATTTCTAGTTTATGATTCGTGGCACCATACAGGTGAATATTTCAAAGAAACGAGTTTCTACAGATTGATTGAAATCGAAGATGCAGAGGATATAGATAGGATTTATGAAAATCTAAAATCCGAAATTGAAGAACGCAAAAAGAATAGAAAGAAAAAGACAGCGCCAAAAATCGAACCAATGGTTAAGGTGCGCTATCAGTGGATCGAATGGAAAGGCACACGCAAATATCCAAAGCCGTATGAATATACAGATTATGGAATTCAAATTGGTAACTGGATTTACGGATATGACAGTGAAGCACATTTCAAAAAAAAGAATATTAATTCAAATGGAACAATTATTCTAAAAACATATCCAAGAGCACCAAGAGGGCTTGGAAGCTATTTCAAGGATATCGAAAATCAAATCCCAAAATCTAAAAAACAAAAAGGAGGAAAGTAAAAATGGGAAATAGAGCAGTGATTACAACAAAACAAAATTTCGAAAACAACGGAGTGGGTGTATACGTACATTGGAATGGCGGTCGCTTAAGTGTGGAATCATTCCTTGAATATTGTAAGCGTAAAGGATATAGAGAACCAGAATATGATAATTATGGATGGGCACGCCTATGTCAAGTGATTGGCAACTTCTTTGGTGGCGAGCTTTCAGTCGGTATCGATACGGTTGATAAACTTGATTGCGACAATTGGGATAATGGAGTTTACATAATTGAAAATTGGAAAATCGTAGATAGAAAATTCGTACATAGTAGTTACGAACCTAAAATTGACGAAGAAGAAAAAGAAGAATTCATAAGGCATATTGACAGTTGCATGCCTGAGAACGACCGCTTATATGAAAAGGAGGATGGACATTGCAGAGAATCAAATTAGCATTAACTGAAAATCAAGAATTACAAAAATGCGAATTTCCATTATCCGTTTTTGAAAGTGGAAAATCTGTTTTTGTAAAACATGAAGATGGTTATTTTACGATGTACAATAAGAAATATGACGAAGACATTCCCTTATTTGAAAATCAGTTTTACGAGATTCAAAAATACGATAAGGGAAAAATTATTTTGACTAGACACGATAACCTAGCGCAGTTCTTTCGTGAAGAATACGGCATTAATGCTAAACAGATGGCATGTGCTAGGGTGTCGGATGTCGTTGGTAAAACAATCTATTGCGGTTCATTGCCACATGGCTTTGAACATTTCGCAAAAGAAGAGTATAGCTATGTTATGAAAAATGAATTAGGAAGTGAGTATTTTGAAAGCTTGAGTGTTGAAGAATTAAGGAAAGGAGGCAAGGTACACCACACTAAGTTTATCCATTGTAGAAAATAGAAAGGAGAAATTCGAAAATGCAAAAATTGCTTTTACTAGAAACGATGTTTGAAGATGCGCGTTGGCAAGAGTTGCTTATTAAATGCGAAGAAAAACATCTAAACATGAAGATGATTAGACAATATTGCAAACCAGAAAAACGAAAAGAGTTATTCTGGTTAATTGCAAATGATAAGTATACAATCTTTCCACCGCATATAGCTTTAATTCCAAAAGGAGAAACCGAAATTTTGAATGGCGAAATCAAACAGAAGTACCGTACGGTTTATATAAACCAAGACCGTGACCGCATGGTATTGACACTGATTAATGATTGCTTGTGTGAACTATTCAAAGATATGATTCATCCAAATTGCAAATCGTATCAGAAAGGAATTGGCACGCAAGCTGTAGTTAAAGAAATCAGTACCCAAATTCCAAAAATCAAAAATCAAAAAATCGGATATAAGAGCGATTTTAGCAAGTATTTCGATTCGGTAAGGATTGAAGCTATAGATGATGTATTTGATGAATTAGAGTCAAGGCTCGGATTTGAAAAGGATACCGAACCAGTAATCAATTTACTAAGGCGGTACTACCATCAGGATTTATACTTTGATCAAGATGGAAATCTAAAATCCAAATTTCAAAGTTTGAAACAAGGGTGCGCAGTTGCGAGCTTCTTAGCGAATGTAATCCTGTACGACCTTGATGATTTCATGAGTAAAAAATATCAAATCTATTATCGATACTCTGATGACACAATCGTGTTAGATGAAAATGCAAATTCGGTAATTGAAGATATGAATTCTATAATTCGAAAATATGGAATTACTTTAAATCCAAAGAAAGTTGAGGTGTTGTATAAAGATGAGTGGTTTAAATTTTTAGGATTCTCAATTAAGCAAAACAAAATCTCATTATCGAAAAACAGAATTAAGACATTTCAAAAGGAGGTAGAGAAGCGAACTATTAGGAGCAATGCCAGTTATAAAAAAGCAAGAATGCAATTAAAGAAATACCTGTTTGAAGGTAAATATTGTTGGGCTAAAGGTTGTTTAGGAACTATCAATTGTGATGATGACCTAAGAGCCATGAGCTATTTTGTAATTGACTGTTTAAGAATTTGCAAAATCAGAAAACGAAATCAGAAAACTAAGCCCCGTGATGTAGGCGGTCTTGGTTATGTGCCTCAAGAAAATGGAGTGATTGCAAGAGGTAAAGGAAGAAGGGTAAAAACAGCAAGAGAAAAAACAGAAAAAGAAATTGAAGATTGGATTTCCTTGAAATGTCTAAGCGATGATATGAAGATTCATCGAGCTGTATTTGAGGCGGTGATTAACAATTTATGAAAAGCGTATATGAAACATTGGTTGATACCGCACGAGCTAAGGATTCATGGAGTATCAATTTGAAAAAACATGATTTAAAAATTGGTGGTAAATACTACATAAAAGGAGGCGTTAACAAAACCGAACTACCTATAATTAATGAGTATGAATTAGGAAATGACATTTTTGAAAAATTAGATTTGCTTTATGAGAATTATAAAACGTCATATCCAGATAAGAAGAAAAAGAGAAAGGAATGGTTTAAGAGAGAACAGATTGAAGAAGAAAAGAAGATTGAATATTTAAAAAATGAAAGCCAAGAAGTGGCGCAAGCTAAACTAGAAGGGTTGGTGATGTTTTCAAAATTGAAAATTGAAGATTGGTTTTATCAAGGCAAAGATAAGGATTTCGTAATTTTAAAAAATTGGATTATGTAATTCAAGACGTGGATATGCACGGAATTTGTATAGGTATATCAAGTCAGGTGAATGATTCGCATCATCACCTGACTGAGTCCCCGTGCGGCAGCCGGGGATCTGCCTTCAGAATAATATGTCGCATATATTCTGAAGGCGAAAGTCTTATAGGAACATATCGGATATAAACGTACAAATTAACAAAACAGGAAAGGAAAATTAGAAAAATGAAATTATCAGAACAGATTAAAAAATTGGAAGAACGAGGAATTGACACATCAAAATTTAATTTAGAGTCAAATGGTGTGGTATTAGCGCCATCAGATTTAGATAACGATGTCCAAATCACTATCAAGGTCTTAAATAGCAAACAGGATTTGACATATGAAAATTATTTAAGTGTAATTAGAGCTTATAAATATGGAGTCTTGAATAAGAAAACTAGAATAATTGAAAGAGGTATTGATGCCTATGTACGCAATAGCTACACGTATAAAGACCAATTGAAAGACGTTATCGACACATTGACATCTCTTAAATATATCGATGATGAATATGTAAGAAGCGCTTTAGAAATTATATATTCAAAATCTAGAATTTTAGATTTACTATTTAGGATGAATGAAAACAATCCTTTATGGGATGTGAGAATAAAGTCTCAAATTATCATTGACAAGTTTGCAAAACAAGAAGCGTTAGATAAATATAGTATTGGATTGCTAAAAGATTTCTATGGCATGTATCCAAATCGTATTAGAGCGAAACACGAAACATGGAAAGATATGAAAAAAGCTACGCTTTGCACCCTAGCTATTTATTATGCAATTGACCATTTAGGAATGCCAGTTGAAAAGAGCAAAGTAAATTCAAAATTGCGAAAATTAAATATTACTGATGAAATCTGGAGAATGAAAATTGCGCTTGAAGGATATATGGACGTATTTCCAGATAAATTTTAAGAGTATATGAATTAGGAGTTTAGAAACAATCTAAGCTCCTTTTTACTAGATATAATTAAAATGTGAATAGCATATGAAAATTCAGAAATTAGATTTTATATTTTAAAAGAAGGAGAAAACAAAATGGCAAATTTACAATTCAAAAAAGGAAAATATCCAATCGTCATTCAAGAATATTATGATGTCAATCAATTAACAGTGGTTGAAGTTCAAGGTTATGTAGATGAAAATCATAAATTTGGAATTAACAGCTCCAAAGCAGTTGAAAAAGCATATGGCGGAAAGCCTAGTGCCACAGGTTGGAAGATTGTAGATTTATATAGTGGTTTGGTTTGCTCGCCATGTCTTAAAACTAAGAAGAAATGTATTGAATGGATAAATGAATATTTAGAAGATGAAAATTATCTGATGATATTTGAAAAGCGCAAAAAGATGCGTGACAAATACCATGAAATGTTAACAGCATTTGAAAATTAAGAATTTGAAAATTGAATATTGGATTTTAGCAGAGGATAAATCTTCTGCTTTTTTATTGGAGGAAACATGGAACTAGTAACCTATAAAGATTTTACTAAACGAACAGGTGTGAAAGTTACAACAAAACATAATGGAAAGATGAAAGGGATGCAATCCTTATCCACTTCGTGTATGACAAATCGATTTTGTCAAAAACGAATTGAACAAAAAGATACTATTCAAGAACACGACTATTCGATGAAAGAAAAATCGAAAATTGTTTGTTATGGCTGCTATGCCTTTAGACAAGAAAAAATGTATCGCAATTTAAGAAACATGACGGCAAGAAATGGCGAGTGTTTAAAAGAAATCATCAATTATGAAGATTTACCAAATCTGAATTGCTTGTACTTCAGGTTTGAAGCGTTTGGAGATTTGGATAATGAAAATCAATTTATCAATTATCTAAATATCTGTAAGAAAAATCCAAAAACGAAATTCGCCATTTGGACTAAGAACCCATGGATCATTCAAAACGTGTTTGATATGGGGTATAAGAAACCAAAAAACCTAAACATTATATTCTCAAGTTTGATTATCAATCAGGTAAGCGAAACGCCTTATGATTGGGTGGATAAAGTATTTACGGTGTATGACAAGGATTACATTGAAGAACATAACGTGGATATTAATTGTGGTGCTAAGAGCTGTTTTAAATGCTTGAAGTGCTACAAAAAGACGGACAAAGATTACTACATAAATGAAAAATTGAAATAGAAAAAAGGAGAATTGAAAAATGAAAAAAGAAGATAGAGAAAAATTACAATGGATGCTTGATAATGACCACTCAATTGATGAATTGATTCAGAAGGTCGCTGAAACAGCTTATGAGGAATTGAACAATGATGGAGGTTATTCGTTAGATAAAGTTGTTGAAGAAGCGTTTGAGATTTTTGAAAATGAAAAAGGATTTAATGGTGAAATTTGGGACGGTCTTACTGAAACGGAGCGCTTAATTAAAGAGTACGTCAACCGATACGATAATTTTATCAAGTATTGGGATTCTTACGATTGGAAAGATAACGATTTAGATAATCCAGAAAATCTAAAAGAATTAAAGGCTCAACAATTTAGCGATTTGAAAGATAACGATGCAGAATACATGGTGGACTATTTATTAAAAATCAAAAATGAAATTACTGAAGTAGATAGCGATGATGAAGGCGAAGTGAACATATTAATAGATGTTTACTATAAGATTTTGAATGAAATCCTAAATCAAACACCAACTAGCGAAGCTCTGGAATGGGCTTATGGAGAGAATGGACATTTAAAAAACAAATTGAAGATTAAAGGATATACAGGCAGATGGCATGAAATAAGTAAAACATCTAGAAAAGGAGTTGTATATCGGCTATTCGAACATGACTCTTATGGAGATGCCACGTGTTTCTTGCTTACAGATTTTGATTGTAATCCACTGGAAGAAACATTTGATGATTTAGAAACTACTTTAGATTGGTTTATTGAAACAGATTATACAAAAGGAGAATAGAAATATGAACAAATATAACCCATTTAACTTTTTAATTATTAACGAATTAGTAGAAGCATATTGTGAATTTTGTGAATTAGAATATGAAGAAGAGTATACAGAATCTCAAAAACAAGAATTGAGAAATGAAGACATACTACCTATTGCTTATACAGATATTGAGGAGCTTTTAAATGATGACACTAATGAAAACATGATAGATACGCCTTTAGAACTCCAATGTGTTTATTGTGTTTCGAAAGAAAAATATATCTATACGCTAAATGGTGCGGTTATTCTAGAACAAAAAAACAGTGTTGAAAATACAATTTATGAATTAGAAAATGCACATTTTGAAGATTTTATTCGAGATGGATTATATGCAGTCAGTTCATTAGTAGAAGAAAGACAATAAAAGGAGGGTGTTAATATGAACGAATTATTAATTGAAAATAAAGGGATTGGAAAATATATTGAAATATTGAATTATGACAAGAGCAATCAACTTGCTCTTGTTCGAATTTGTGGAGTGAAATGTCAACCTTATGTAGTGGCTCACCACTTGGATTTGAGTGATGGATCGTGGGCATATGGAACATATTTTCAGGAATTAGAAAATGCAAAAACTGAATTTAGATTATGTGTGTTAAGTGATTCTATTTACGAAGAAGCTGTCAAGGTGTTATTGAGTGATGCTTTAGATGATATGGATTTAAGCATGAGCGAATTAAATATTGCTTGCGATTGGTTTATGAATCAATTTGAGAGTCCTACATATTTAGATTATTACGATGTTGAAAATACAAGAGCATTTATTGAAGGAATGAGGGAAGACAAAAATGAAAATTGAAAATAAATTAAAAAGAGAGGTAGTAAATGACTTTTTAGACGAGTACCAATCTTTATTTAAAAATTTAAAACACTGTTATTTTGTGATTGAAAGTGAAATTGGCGAACCGATTAAAATCGGTATAAAACTACATAGTATTGATCGACAAGCGTGTTTTGAAAGTTTTTCTGGCGAACAAAACGAAAGGGCAATAAAAGAATTAAAAAAATGGATTAATAAAAATGGAGAACCAGTTTATGCAAAATATGGAAAAGATGTGATTTCTAATTGCCTACAAGTTGGTAATGATGAAATGTGGTGCCATGAACGTGATGGTAATGATTATTTCTATCAATTTGCATTGGATGAAGATGGTTATATCTACCGATTGATGTTTAACTTGGAGGATATTGCAGCACAATATAAAGAAGATGAAGGTGAAGAATGGGATTATTCGTTAGATACAATTGATTATAATCATCCAACCAAAATCGATAAATTACCTAACGATGATTACATGTATAGCGTATTAGAATCGGCTATTGTCGATGATGGATTCTGCGACGATTTAATTCTAGAGGTTTTAAGTCAAGATGAATTTTATAAAAAAGAAGTATTAGAAGCTAAAAAGTTTTGCAAGTGCTTAAATGCTTGTTTTGCGGTCATGGGCAATCCAATTTTGGAATGAAAAAAGAGAAAATTAGAAGGAGAATAAAAAATGACAGATATTAAAATTAAAGAATTAAAAAAACAAATTGTAAAATGCAATAATGACATTCAAAGATATGTATATATTTCGAATAATTTAAGAAATCTAATCCAAGAAGAAAAATATTATATAGAAGAATTCTTAGAAAAAGATGATTTTAGAGAAGTAAAAAAACGAGCCGAGAGAATAATTGACGCTCAAAATCGTATAGAAAAATATCAAGCAGAAATTAAAGAAGCAAACGAAATAAGAAATCTATGCAGACGTGTTTTACCAAAGACAGAGAAAACCATTATCGTGAATTTCAAATAATCAATTTTTAAAAAGGAGAATAGAAGAATGAACGAAATTATTAAAAGATTAGAAATGGACATTAAAGGTTACGAAAGAGAAATTAATTTGTACAAAATGTTTTTAGCAGAGGCAAAAGAAGAGATTATTGCAAATGCGAAAAGAGATTTTTTCAATGAAGTTCAGCATAAGGCAAGAAGAGCAGAATTTTGTGAAAAACAAATTAGCAAATATGTAGAATTAAAAGTCAAAGCCGAACAACTCTTAAAAATGACGAAAGAAGGATGATAAATATGAAACAAGTATGGATCGACAATCAAATAGCAAATGAATTCAGCGAAGAAGTAGCAGAAATCTTAGGAAGAGACGATTTCAATGTAGAGCTATACGGAGTTAGCTTCTACGACAGAATGCTTCCGAACGATGTTCAAATCGTTGATTATTATTCAAGAGAAACGCTTGCAGTCGTCGAAAACGGAGAAGTTATTGACGGTGACGAAATTGAAGCATGGCTTGAAGAAAATGTATATTGTGATTAGGAGGATGAAAAATGAAAACACTTGTAAGAAGAGAATTGGAAGAATTATATGCAGAAGAAATTCAATGGATGTGTGACTTTCAAAAAAAGGGAAGCTTTGAGAGTTTAGACGAACACGAAAAAAATTGTTTTGAGAAAATGCATTATACAGCGTGTGTTCGCATTGGGACGATATGGAATCTTTGGGATGACGTTAGACATAACTATGAAGATAAAAAGAAGTTACATGAAATCACACAAATCTTAAGCAATTTAGGTGAATACAAAGAGGAGCTTTTTGAACCAAATGAAGATTGAAGAATTTGAATATGCATTAGTTTAGTTAAATAATAAAGAGTCTTGTTCAAAATGAATGAGGCTCTTTTTAATTGGCAAAATGAGGATTTTAAATTATGAATTATGTAATTAAAAATGAAGACTTAGGAAACATATTAGTGTTATGCTTCGACCTTTTAAGCAATAAAGCATTAATACAAATTTGCAGAAAGCAAGCATATCTATTTGGAATAGTGACTGGCTTTGATTTCAAAAAGGGAATTTGGAAAAGCGAAATTTACTATAAGGATTTAAGAAAAGCACATCAAGAATTTTTAAATAGTTAGAAGAGGTGAATAAATAATATGACTGAAAAATTAAATAGACTAAGACAATATTATAATGGCTTCAAGATTAAAAGAGGCGATGAGGTTATTACCTTATCACAAAGTGAAATGAAAGAATTTGAGACGTTATTTGAAGCACGCTCAGTTCTAGAATATTTAATATGTACTTGTTTAGAGTATCGATATTCAGACGAAAAATCAGAAAGGATATTTAAATATCTGGTAGATGACGAAATAAGATTAAATAATTTTCTCTATGATGTTCTTCATGATGCAGCCATTGACGCAATTGATAAAAACGATTCTCCAACTGCTCAAAATATAAATTATTGGTTTGAAAATTTAGAACATGAAATGAGTAAACAAGATGAGGATAAAAGTAAAGATGATTAAATACAAAGAACTTAAAGAATTAGTACATAAAATTGCATATCATTCAGAGATGTGTGGTTATTACAAAGCACAAGTTAAAACTTACAAACAAGGATTAAAAGATGCTAATGAAGAGGATACTGAAATTTTCACAAGATTAATTGAAGTAACAAAAGAACAATTAAAATATCAAGAAGATAAATTATGCGAATGCATTGAAGAAACTAAAAAATTAGAATTTCCAAAAGGAGTAAAACATGAATAAAACAACTAAATCTGAATTATTAAAAAGACTAGTATATGAAATGGATCAAAGGAAAGAAGACGATATGATGTTGGCTGGTTGCTTAATGGTAATGAGGTCATTAAAGAAACAAATTAATATCGCTGTTTTAAATAGAGATGCAAAAATGGCGATATGTCTAACTAATGAATATATCAAAGAAGAAGAATGTTATAACAAGATTGCTGAAAGATTAAATAGACGTGTAGATATTATTGAAAAAATCGAAATTGAATTAAGAGAATTAGAGATTAGAAAATAGAGGAGAGTAATATGCAAAAATTAACTTATTGGCATAAAAGAGATTTACTTAAAACATTCACTACAGAACAAACGAACAAAATTTTAAGAGAATTGCAAAAATTAATCATCGAAAATGGAGAATCGGTTTACGTACTTGGTCATTTGAGAATTTCAAAATGCTTAATGTTTGGCGATGATAACATGTGGAGTCATGAACGTGATGGTAATGATTATTTTTATCAATATGCAATCGATGAAAACAATCGTATCTATAAATTGTTTTATGATGTTGAAGAGTTTGCGGAGAATTGGCTTCAAGAATATGGTTACGAATGGAGATATGATTATAGCGATCTTGATTATAATAATCCAGATTGGATAGAGGAAATTGACGACTATGAATACGAAGATGCCATTAGCAATATTATAGAATTTGCGGTAGTTGATTACGGATACTTTGAAAAATTGTTAGAAGAAATATATATAGAAAACAAAACGAAAAATGAAAATTAGATTTTTCAGAAATATAAATCAAGAGTATCATTAAATTAAGAAATAAACATAAGAAGAGAGAGGTAAAAGTTAATGTTTTCAAAAGACCCGCATAAAGACAGCGCAATTATTACAACCTTAGCAGGGAGTCCATTCGCTCTTTGCTTTGGTTTTCCAGCTTGGGGATTCTGGGCTGGATGGAATTTAGCAAAGTATAATAGTGAAAAAAAGAAATTATCGCAAGGAGGAATGTATGTAGATCCATTAAAAAGACATTTTACTTATAACGCTGTGTGTGCTGAAAGCATACAACATGAATTTGACCCCACTGATTATGACGGTCTTACATTTGATTTACTTAGGACAAAGGAAATGTATGAAAGCTGTTGGGGATTAGATTCACCATTACGATTAGGTAAAAACGATAAAGTAGTTTGGAAAAGAAAAATCATAAATACAAAAACCAAAGCAGTAAGATACGTATATCATTTTTTAAGTCTTAACGGGATTTATGTTTTAGATAGAGTACCATATGAAAACGAACGATATTTAAAAGAAGTATTAGAAAATTATTTTAAACTATCTATGAATATAGAAGATCCAATTAAAACAAATATACAAAAAACACAACTTAATAAATCCAATATTTATATTCGAAATTTAATATGGGATGGAAAAGATTTGAGTGAATGGTTGAACAAACCAGATACGCCACGAGGTAAAAGAGAAGTTTGCGGTCGAATTACAGACTGGGATGAAGAAAGAAGAAAAGCAGAGGAAGAGTTAAATAAGATAAAATCTGAATATTATTATTGTAAAAAGATAATTGATGACGGTTCTGCTGAATGTTATAAAAAGTGGGAGGAATATAAATTACCTAAATTATCATTCTATGTTTTAGGTGGGTGGGAAGGAGCCATTGCCGTTCCAACCTGTGAATGGAAAAACATCAGACTCTATAAGAAAGGCGTTGCTCTATGAAAAGACAATTAATTTATTTGCTTTATGGAATTCAAGAATTAGAATTTGAAAATCAAGAACCATATATAGAGCAAATCAAAGAATGTATGATTGATAAATGCGAATACTATAAAAATAAAGAAGAACCTGAAACATACGAAGCATACAATACCTACTTTGATAAATTAGAAGAATTAAAAAAGATAGTTGGACAATTTGATAATATCAAAAATAAAAAAGATTTTTATGAACTTAGCCAGATGATACTTAGTTATCAAGCTTTTTATGGCGGATTAAAAAAATATAAAATAGAAATGAAGGTGTAATAATGGCAGAACCTAAGAATACTTGGGGCAGAGCTTTAAGAGAAATAAAAAATAACGAAGGTAGATATGTTGAATTTGAAGATTTATACACTTTAGATGATTGGACATATGCAATTGTTGTTTTCAAAGAAGATACATTTCCATGGGAACAGAACGATTTAATGTCCCGATGTTTTGTTGTCGACCATCGAATTCCTCATTTTACCAAAGATACTATTGATTACCACATGAGTGGGACTAATATGAATTTTACTAAATGGGGATGTAAAGTTGACTGGATGGTCTTTTGTTACGGGGTCGAAAAGGTTTATATCTATTATTAATTAAGAAAGGCAAAGGAGGATTTATGAGAGGCAGAAAAGAATTTGAAAAATCAGCAAATGAAAAAATCAAAAAGCATTTGAATGAATATCCAAAATATATTACTAATTATTATTACTCATTATCTGAAAAATCTCACACCACGAAAATCAACTATATCAATAAGGTAAACAGATTCTTACAATTCTTAAAAGAAAAAGGATATGACATTGATAATATTGAGATTTTTAAAGAGATAAAACCAAGTTTAATTAATATCTATACTGGTAATTATTTAGGTGGTGAAGGTTGTAATAAGGCTACTAATTTTTATGCGATCAAAAACTTCTTCAACTTTTTAGAAAACGATGAATACATTAGCTCTAATCCTTGTAATAAAGCTAACACTCCTAAAGATAGAAAGAAACATGAAATTACAGCTCTTACACCAGAAGAAATTCAAATTATTAAAAATAATATTCTTGAAGGTGTCGGCTCTGATTATTCAAAGTCAACTCATGAAGAATGGAAAAGCAGGGATATGGCAATCGTAATGATGGGGTTGTCGCTCGGTTTAAGAATTGGATCAATGATTGAAATGAATATTGAAGATATCGATTTTGAAAATCAGAAAATTAGAATTGTTGTAAAAGGTAATATTGAAAAGGATGTCTTCTTTTCAAACAAGATTAAAGAAATTCTTTTAGATTGGCTTGAAGATAGAGAAAAGATTATGTATGACTATTACGATGACGGTGCTTTGTTTATCTCAAATCAGAAAAAGAGAATTAGTTATAACGGTGTTAATAAGTTATTAAAGAAATATACATATAATATTGATAAAAAGATTACACCGCATAAACTAAGAAGTACATGTGCTACTAATATTTATAATAAGACTAGCGATATTTATTTGACTGCTGATGTATTAGGACATTCAAATATTCAAAACACAAAAAGATACGCAATGATTTCTGAAAAACGAGAACGTGAAGCAGCGGAATTAATGGATGATTTAATTTAAAAAAAGAGAGGTAAGAAAATGACACAAGTAAGTTTATTATTAAATGAAATTAAAAATCATATTGAAGTTATGGAAGGCGTGAGAGAAGAAGGAGCTTTGCAAGATGTAAGTGCTGAAGCACAAGACGCATTCGCACATGCATATACCCTTGCAGATACAAAAATTTATGCAATACAAATGTTAGAGAGCGACTTAAAATATACCATCGAAGATCAAAAGAGACTTGAAAAATATATTTATAGTTTGTTAGATTTGACAAATTATAAATATGGAGTGTAATAAAGAGATATAATATGACACAAGCAGGAAAGTATTTGGAGCTTATTCAAAATGTAGATATTAGGAAATTACAATCATTTATGAAAGAAACCAAATTTGAAGAATTAACGGGAGATATACAAGATAATTTTACGCATTCATATAATACAGCTCGTGTTCAATTGCTAACAATCGATAATCTAATGTGTGATTTAAAGCATACCAAAGAAGATGAAGATAAGTTATACGAGCTGTTTGATATTTTAGAACAAGCAGAAAGATATAGATTTAATTTAAAATAGAGAAAGGAAAAATAAAAAATGTTAAAGAACTACACAGAATTAAAGATATAAAAATTGAAAAGAAAAAGATAATTCTGTATAGTTATATATAGAGGTAGGACTATGACAGAATTATGTATATATAATGAAAAATTAAAAAATGATTATATATGTTGTTGTAATACAAAGCTTCCTAAGTCTTACTTGGAAGTTTGGTTTTCAAGGTTTAGCACTAAAGAAATAGAATTAAATAAAGATTTAAGTCAATTTACAAAAGAAGAAATACTAGATTTTTACACGAAGATACATACGGCATCGGTTTTAATATTAGAGAATATAAATTCTCAAATGGCAAAATACACATCATGGACAGGTTATTCTGAAAATTCATATAAGTCAATTGATTTATATGATTTAAATAATTGCATTGACACTCATAAAGTTAATGAGATGTTTATAAAAAGAAAAGATTTATTAAGTCTTTGTGAACAAATGATGAATCCAAGAGATAAGATGGTTGTCCTAGGATTATTTGAAGGAATTAAAGGTCAAAATTATTGCGAATTTGCATGTATGAAAAATGAAGATTTTGATTTTGATTCTAAGACTGTTTATTTAAGAGCAACGGATCGCACAATAAATATCTCAGATGAATTAGCTGAATACATACAGCAAACAATAGAAACGGATGTTTATTTCCCAATAACTCAAAGAAGCAAACGAACGAATTATGAATTCAAAAAAGGTAGCGGGTATGTATTAAAGCCATTTTACAATCAAGTAAATTTTAAAGACGAATATAGAAGAGGACGCAATATATATGTTGCTTTAGTAAGAAATTTAAAATATTTCGAAATTGAAAATCTTAGTGCTCAATCTATATTCGAATCTGGAATAATCTATTTTGTAAATAAAGAAGCAGCAAAATGTGAAATGTCCGCTATGGAAGTATTACACAACAAAGATAAATGCGAGCTTATAAAAAAGCAATTTGGAAATATACCTAAGATATCTTTATTATCTAGATATAAGGATAAGCTAATATAATAATGGGAAGTATATCTTCCCATTAGTCATTCTAGTAGAGTAATCATAATTAATAGTGTATAAATAAGAAAAGGAAGGTGGTTAATAATGAGCCAGAAAAAATTAAATATGTTTCTAAATGAGTTTGAAGAAGTAAAAGATAAAAAGAACTTTATTGTTATGATAGATATAGTATCCCAAGTTATGAAAACTTCGATTGAAGCTAAAATTGAAAATATAAAAATCGAAAATGATTATATGTCCATTCAAATCCCTGATGTTCTAGATGTAAATATTGACTTGCAGGATGTGGATATGATTGAAAAGGAAGAATTTCCTACACATAATGTATGGGATTTAACTTTCTTAAAACATAAGCATATAATTTCATTTTATATATAGACGATAAAGTCTATATATTTTTACCAATCAAATTATTGCACATTATGAATCAACTCGGTATAATTAATATGTAAACAAAAAGAAAGGACGGATTGGAGTTTGAGTTGGAAGATATTGAGATTGAAATTTGCAACAAGTGCAACCACGTAATTAGATATAAAAAAAAGAAATTTGAATTTTGGGATGATAGTGGATATATGTATTCTACTAAATATTTCAAATGTCCTAATTGTGGTTATTTAAATGCACTTGGCTATGAAGAAGATAGTTGGATTAAAGAAAATGAAAATAGAGTAGATATAATTAATATTTTAAAGGAGGAGAACGATGATCTATTTTGAAATGGTTGGAAATTTAAAGTTGCCAAAAGAAACTGATTCTTTTAAAGCTTTACAAGAAAGAGAATTTAACAGTGGCTGGATTAATAAAACTTTGAATTTTAATGTAGTAAGTGGAACAAACACTTTTTTTATGAGAACAAGAGGAGGGCATCATAAAAATAAAAACACAGACATTTATGTTTTTTCAAAACCTACCGTGGATGATGACGGAAAAAGAAGTAAAGGGAAAAGTTTTACAATTCCATTTGATGAAAGAAAGACTAGCCCTTTATTAGGGCAGGTTGCTGAATGGAAAAAATTCAAATTAGATTTAAGCAATCGTAAATTGCGTTATAAAGCAAATAAATTATTAAAAAGTGAAGATCCTATTTCTGAAAATGATTTAAAAGAATTAAATATTTCTACCGTTGAAGAATTAAAAAAGCTTTATCAAAAAGAAGAAAAGAAGGTTTTTGAATTTATTTCAGAATGGGATTACATCGATTTATTAAAGAAGATTTTAGATTCTGGAAAATATGAACATACTAAATTTCATATTTCAGGAACTGTAGACTGTGACTACAGTGAAAGAGATGGTCGTTGGTATATTAATTATTCACCTAATAATATTCGATTGGCTAATAGTGATGAAACTGACAGTGCTACAGCTAATTTAACTCTATTGCTTAATGAAGATTCTATTGATGATTCTTTGTTAGATGACAAAGGTAAATATTATATTACTGGATATAGCATGGAATATTATTCACCTTTAAAGAAAAACCTACCAATGCCTTATACATTTACTTTAAAGGACGGCAAAGATAAAAAGACAGAACGTTTATTAAAGCGATTCTTTGAAATCAAAAATGGAGTTTATCAATTGGGTATTGTCGTTAAGTTAATTAATGGCGCCAGTGTAAATGAGATTACCCTTGAAGATTTGGATGAAGAAACTCGTGAAGATATCGAATTAGGAATTTTAGATTTTGAAGATGTAAAAGCTGAATTAGGCGGATCAGTATTCGGAGATAGAGTTACGGAATCGCAATTTTTAAAAATTGGTCGTGGTTTTAGTAAAGGAAAAGAAGAAACCGATTATTCAGATAGTGATTTAGTAGTTGATTTAACACCTAAAAAAGATTTATTTGAAGATTCAAGTTCGACTTCAAGTAGTAGCGAAGATGAAGAAGAAGATTTATTTGATGATTTATTTGATTAATGACAGTGATTAAGGAGGAGCAAGATGTCTATTATTAAAAGAAAAGTAGTAAGTGAAAATTTAAACGACTATTCATTCGGTTTATTAGGAGAGAGCGGAATTGGAAAAACAACCACAATGGTTGAAATTTGTGAAAAAGAATTTGGAGAAGATGGTTATGCCATTCTTAATATGGGAAAAGAGCAAGGTGTAGATTGTTTGGAAGGCGCAGCATATGTTGATATCCCAGATTGGAAGCACTTTGCAACAGCTTGCAAAGACTTTATCCAAAATAAAGAAACCGAATATCCAAATTTAAAAGTTTTAGTTGTTGACACGTTGGATCAATTAATTGAGATCACAGAACCTCATGTTGTTTCTATGTGGAATAAAGAGAATTTAGGTAAAAATGGATTTACGCCAGCCAAGTCGGTGAGTGGCTCGTGGGCAGGCTTTGGTAGAGGTGAGGATAAAGTAATTCAAGTTCTGCTTGATATGATTTGGGAATTAAAAAAAGTAGGAATTACAGTTTGGTACACGATGCATGTCAAACAACGAGAGCAAATCGATGCTTACACCGGTCAATCATACAATGTTTTATCTACAAATATGATGCAAAAATATTTCAATGGATTTAAAACTAAAATTCATGTTGTTGGAATTGCCTGTGTTGATAGAACTATTGAAACAGAAAAAACAGGACGCAAAAATATCGTTTCTAACAAAGACATTACAGTTAATAAAATCAAATCAGAAAGACGTAAAGTAATTTTCAGAGATGATAATTATGGAGTTGATAGCAAGAGTCGATTTGCTGAAATTGCAAATGAAGTAAATTTAAATTCTGACGAAATCATTAAAGCTTTAAAAGATGCAATTAAAGCTGCTAAACATAATAAAGTTACAACAGCTAAAATTGAAGAAGAAAAAACTAAAAATGAAGATTTAAAAATTAATAATTCAGAAAAAGCTGAAAATAATGAAGATAATTTGATGGTCGATGATTTGTTTGACGAAGAAGAAAATTCTATTGATTATAAAAAAGAAATACAAAAATTATTTAAATCAAAAGATGTTGATAAAGAAAAAATTGCCGAAGCAAGAAAGACTATTAAAGGATATGGAAAAATCAGTGATGTTCCATCCGATGCCTTGGTAGATATTTATAACGATTTAATAGCTTAAATATATCAATCGGCACTATTCAAATATTCCTTAGTGCCGATTTTAGTTTTATTAGTAGAAAGTAGAGGTTATTTATGGAACTAAATCCCTTTTTCACAGATCAAAAATTATTTATTGGATATTGTAAACGTCTGACTATGGAATATATAAATAAAAATTTATCTATCGAGTCCACGCCATCAGCTTATGAAATTTGTGTTGTTGACAGTAGTTCTGCTTTAAATAACTATAAAGCATTGATTAAAACGTCACTCAACGATGATGTTTTTGAATTTATATATAACGATGCAGGGCATTATATTCAAGCAAATATTTATAAAAAATCAGATTGCTTTGAAAAAAAATTAAAATTAAGAAAAGGTTTTATCTAATGGCAAAAAAAGTAAAATGTCGATTTTGCGGACAACAAATTGATA
Organism: Gemmiger formicilis; assembly: GCA_963612735.1. GTDB lineage: Bacteria > Bacillota_I > Bacilli_A > RFN20 > CAG-826 > CAVDWX01. The sequence continues at coordinate 19,085 of CAVDWX010000093.1, forward strand.
TAAATAAAGCTTTCAAGGTCAAACATGGTAAAGCTAATTGGTATTATTGCTCGTATGAACATTCCGTAACAAAAACAGATAAGCAACTATTTTATAAAGAGGTATATGAAATTTTAGGAGAAACAAACAATCCTCTTTTTTTTAAAAACATGGAATCGTTAGCTAAGATTTACGGATTCAAAAAAATGAGAATGTATTTAATTGATAAAAAAGAAGTGTTTGAAATCTTTAAGCGAAAACAATTTGATAGCTATTATGGAAAGATAAATTACTTTTATGCAATTTTAAAAAACAATTTAGGAGATTATATTATGCCAAAAGAGAGTGTTAAAAGAAAGGCATCTACAGAAATTTATGAAACCAAAAATAAGAAACCAAATCTTATCGTTGGCTTTGATGAATTATTAGATGGATTATTAGAACATGATTGATAAGGATTTATTTATAGCTGGTGTAGTTGATAAATATGATTATCAATTATTAGAAAACAGAATTACAAAAGAAGGAAATGTAATTGCGTGTTTATCTAAGGATCTCACCATCATGGAAGATATTAGCTTGGATAAAAAAGATTTTATCACAAAAGATGGACGCTTTTATTTCGGTCTAATCCAAGCGCTAAAAAGAAAAGGATATAACACATTAGACGAAGTTACTATTCTTTCAAGCTTTAACGAAGAAGTTGTTGAACGATTTAAAGAAATGGGTGGTATTCAAACTTTAAATCATATGGCTTCAATTGTAAATTTAAACAATTTTGATTCATATTTAGAAAATTTAGTAAAAAGTAATTTACTAAACAAATTATATCTAGATGGATTCAATCTGTTTAATGAGATTAACATCAAAGGTAAATCAGTAAAACCTTTTGATTTATTTCAAAAAATGACTTCCGAACAAATCGTTGACTTTTATGATATGCGATTATCTGGCTTTGATACAGGCGAGTCGAGTGATGTATTAGAAGACGAAGAAATCTCATTTAACGAAACATTTCTGGATGAATTAGAAGAAGGAAATGATGTTGGCACGCCTTATGCCAATTGCGGTTTAGATATTAACGGAGATACAATTAACGGTTTGAGATTTTTAAGTAATCAAACATTAGGATTGCACAAAAAATATTTGATGATGATCGCAGGATTTTCTTCTGTTGGTAAGAGTACGATTTTTATAACCTTGATTATGTCTTTGTTGTCACAAGGTGAAAAGGTTGTAATTATCTCTAATGAGGAAGATGTACGCAGGTTTAAAATCAAATTTATCTGTTGGATATTGGCTCGTTATAACCGTTATTTTAAATTAACAAAAAGCAAAATCACTGCGGGGAACATCAATGAAGAAGATAGAAAACAACTTCAAATTGCTATGAACTACTTCAATGATAACTTTAAAGGCAAAGTTAAATTTGTAGGAATTGGTAATACAGATATCAATCTAATAAAAAAGAAAATTAGAAATGCTCATTTAAGACAAGGATATAGTGCTTTCTTAATTGATACATTTAAAATCAGTGAGAAATCTATGAATACCGAACGTCAAGATTTAGCATTAGTTAGAGATTCACGTGAACTACATAACTTATGTAAGAAATATGATTTGATTGGAATGTGTAGTGTGCAGTGCAGCGAACGTTTCAAAGGTAATCTTACACTTGGGGCTTATTGTTTAAGCAATTCAAAGCAAGTAAAAGAAATTTTAAGTCAATTGTTCATGATGCGAACAGCTTATCCAGAAGAGTTTGATCCAAATTCAAAATATTATTGTCATCCATTTAGATTAAAGAAGGTTGATGATAAATGGGTTGAAGAAGAGTATGTAACAAATCCAGAGAGCGTATATGTAATTATGTGCATCGAAAAGAATCGTGACGGTGTTGACACCCCTAGCAATGGAGTAAGTTATTTGCTTGAATTCCAAGGACAATATTCAGTATTCAAAGAGGTCGCACAAGTTAGAACAAAACATGGAATGATTCAATAATATTAGAAATCAAGGGAGAGGATAACATGATTTATGATTGAGTATTTAAAAAAAGAACTGTTAGAAAATCCCGATAAGATAATATTATTATTGGAAAAGTTTGATTTTGTAAATCTAAAATTACATGAAAATAAATATGTTTCATTTGGTATAGATGATGAACATAGTTCAAAATCTGTAGTTATATATTTAAATTCAAATCCATATTTATTTGTTACTGATTATGGACGAAACAAAAGACTAGATTTGTTTTCCTATATAGTTTATATACGAGAAATCTCCTTTAGAAAGGTTTTAAATGTCGTAAGAAATCTATTTGATTTCAATGAAATATATTTAGAAAATAAACGAGTGAAACCTTTTGGGGGATTTTATCAATCAATAAGTTCTAATTTATCAACTCAATTAATACCAATTAATGAAAAAATAGTGGAAGATTTTATTCCCATGCCAAGTAAAAGATTTTTAGATGATGGAATTTCGTTATTTGTTCAAAAGAAATTTCAGATATCTTATGATCCAGCTAATAGAGGTATTGTTATTCCATTACGCAATGAGATTGGAGAGCTTGTTGGAATAAAGGAAAGGATAAATGAAGATGAATCCAAAAATCGAAATAAGTATTTTTTCACATATCCATGTCCTATAAGTCAGTTATTGTTTGGATATTATGAAAATTATGAATTCTTAAATTCAAAAACAATATTCGTATTTGAGGCAGAAAAAAGCGTGATGCAATGTCGCAGCTTTGGTGTAAAGAATACAGTTTCGATTGGCGGAAGTTCAATCAGCAAGAAGCAGATCGAATTATTGCTAACTATGAGTCCTAAAAACATAGTCTTAGCTCACGATAAATCACTAGAATATGAGGCGATAAAATCAAATGCAAAAAAGATTTATACGTATTCTAGAATGCTAGACGTAAAGATTTATTGGTTAAACATGGAAGATGACAATTCAATAAAAGATAAAGCAAGCCCATCTGATATGGGCAAAGAAAAATTTAAATATATATGCAAAGAGCATTTAGAAAAAATAGAAATAGATTAAGAGAAAGGGGCAAAGATGAAACAAAGACTAAACATAATTAATGATTGTAGAGGACTATTTCCTCAAGAGTCTTTAAATATCATTTTAGAATCAAGAGGAATTAAAGAGATTGAACATTATTTGAATCCTAAAGAGGAAGACTTTATTAATCCATTTGAACTTACAAACATGAAAAAAGCTATGGATTTAACTATTCAGACAATCGAAAATAAGGAGAAAATTTTTGTATTCTTTGATACCGATAACGATGGTATTTCAAGTGGAACAATTGTTTTTAATTATCTTAAATCTTTAAATGCAGATGTTACGTGGCATATTAATAACGGCAAGCAACATGGATGCAATCCAGAATTTATAGAAACACTAAGCATTATTAAACCAGACCTGTTAATTATTGTGGATAGTTTAGATGGCGACACAGAATACTATTCTAAAATTCATAAAATGGGAATTAAGACTATTGTCCTAGACCATCATGCCATCAATAATGAACCATACGATGATTATATAACTTTAGTTTCGTCTCAAAGGGATTATTCTAACCCCGCTTTAAGTGGAGCTGGTGTTTGTTTAAAATTTATTATGGCTTTAGATTCTGAATTCTGTTTAGGTATAACTGATGATTATTTTTGCCTTGCTGCGAGTGGCATTTTAAGCGATATGTGCGATGTTTCTATTAACTCGTATGAGAACCGATACATTGTAAAAAAGGGCTTAGAGAATATTAAAAACGACTCTCTGAAGAAGTTAGGCGGAGGTTTTGCATTTAACAGTTCTACTATTTCTTTTAGCGTTGCTCCTAAAATTAACGCAGCTAATAGATTAGATAGAAATGAAATTGCAGTTAAGACAATGTTAGCCAATGATCCTGATGACTTAGCTAGTTATTCACGCAAGTTAACACGTTGTAAGACAGAACAAGATAAAGCGGTTGATAAATTAATGCCTGATGTAATTAAACAATGTGAAACACAACAGGACAAGAAAATGTTAGTTGCTTTTGTTGATTCTAAATATGGAATTAACGGACTGATTGGGAACAAAATTTTAAGTATGTACAACAAACCAGTGCTTATTTTAAAAGAAGGAGCTGTTAATTATTCTGGTTCAGCTCGTGCTAGTGGAGTAGATGATTTTAGAGAGATTTGTTTGTCTACGGGGTTATGCGAAGCCAGAGGGCATGAAAATGCTTTTGGCTTTGAATGTTACCAAGGTTGTTTTGGGGAGTTTAGAAGGATTATCGAAGATAAATTATCAAATATTGAATTTGAAAACAAAGTAGATATTGATGCTTTACTAAATCAGTCAGATGTAGATAAAGGATTAATCGATAAGGTAAAGGAATGTGATTTTGTATCAGGGATGAATTCTAAACCATTAAGATTTGCAATTCAAATTGACGATTACGAAATTAGCAATTTTAGTAAAGGAAAACACCTTGTATTAAAATGCAATAATATGATTTTTATCAAATGGAATTTCATTGGAGATTGGGAAGAATTAGAGGATTGTGCATTGTTAGGAATTCCAATTCTCTGTTACGGCACGCTTCAATCTGGATATATCGGTAGGACTTTTTACAATCAAATGATTTTAGATGGATTTGAAATTAAGTATGAGGATTAATTATGAAAAGATATAATAATTACCATAAACATACTCATTATAGTAATTTAAGCACGTTAGATTCATGCTCTAAGCCAATTGATTATATAAATCGTGCCAAGGAATTAGGACAAATCTCATATTTTACTACCGAACATGGATGGCAAGGCAATATTTTTGAAGCATTTAAATTATGTAAAGAAGCGAATCTTAAACCAATTTATGGAGTTGAAGCATATTACGTAGATAATTCTTCCATCAAAGAAAGTAGAGCAAATTACCATATTGTTTTAATTGCTATGACTAATAAAGGAAGAAAGCAAATTAATAAAATTATTTCTCATGCTCAAACAGATGGATTTTATTATAAAGCCCGTATTGATTTAAATGATTTATTAACTTTGAATGCTGATGATGTAGTAGTTACATCTGCTTGTGTTGCTACTAGAATGTTTAAAGGAGATGATTGGAAAGAGAAATTTTTCAATCCGATTTTTTCTCATTTTGGCAAACATTTTTTTCTTGAAGTACAGGATCACAATCATCCAATACAGATTGAATTGAACAAAAAAATCATAGAATTACATTATAAAATTGGAATTCCTATTATCCACGGATGTGATAGTCACTATATTTATGCAGAAGATGCAGAAATTAGAACTAAATTTTTAAATGCAAAAGGGATGAATTATGGCGATGAAGATAGTTTTATATTAGATTATCCAGATTATGATACGATCATTGCTCGTTATCAAGAACAAGGGGTTTTAACAAAAGAAGAAGCAGAAGAAGCTTTAGATAATACATTGATTTTTGACAAAGCAGAAGGAATTGATTTAAATTTTGATTTTAAACTACCTCATTTATCTATGGTAGGCAATGACTCAAATGCACATTTAAAAAAATTGATTTTAAAATGTTTCAAAGAAAAAATACAACAAGGTTATATAAAAAAAGAAGATTTACCAAAATACAAAAAAGAAATTAATTATGAATACAATATCATTAAAAAATGTAATATGGCTGATTATTTTATCCTAGATTATTATATTGTAAAACAAGCAGTAGAAAAATATGGTGCTGTATTAACTCGGACTGGTCGTGGAAGTGCTGTGTCCTTTCTTACTAATTATTTATTAGGTTTTACTCAAATAGATAGATTAAAATCTCCTATTAAATTATATCCTACTCGTTTTATGAGTGCTGAACGTATTTTAAGTACAAGGTCATTACCAGATATAGACCTTAACTGGAAAGATGTAAAACCTGTTTTAAAGGCTTCTAAAGATTATCTTGGAGAAGATGGAGTTTATTATATGGTCTCTTATAAACCAATGCAAGAATCAAGTGCATTTAGATTGTGGTGTAAATCTTGCGGTTATAATATTAGTGAGTATAACAATATCGCTATGGATTTAGAGAATTACAAACAAGATCCAAAATGGGGTAAAATAATAGAAGATAGCAAAGTATTTGTTGGCGTAATTGAAAGCGTTTCTCCATCTCCTTGTTCTGTGTTACTACTTGATAATTCTATATCTGAAGAAATCGGTTTATTAAAAGTAAAAGATGTAACGTGTTGTGTGCTTGATGGATATAATTGTGACGTGTTTAAATATTTAAAGAATGATTATCTGCAAGTAACTGTATATTCTCTTATCGATGAAATATATAAATTAATAGGTAGACCTATTGATGATATTGAGACATTGATTCAAAATTGCGATGACAAGGCTTGGAAACTATTTGAAAATGGCATTACGACAACAATAAATCAATGTGATAGTGATTATGATAAAAGTATTTTAAAAAGATATAAACCTAAAAATTTAGCAGAACTAAGTGCTTATGTTGCAAGCATACGTCCAGGCTTTATAAGCTTATTAAATACTTTTGTAAATAGAGAACCTTACTCTACTGGCGTGCAACAACTTGATGATTTATTACATGATTCCTTTGCGTTCTTAATGTATCAAGAAAGCATCATGACATATCTTACGTGGCTTGGAATAGAAGAAAAGGAAACGTATGATATTATTAAAAAAATATCAAAAAAGAAATTTAAGCACGAAGAGTTAGAGATTTTAAAAAATAAACTAAAAAAAGGATGGATTAAACAAGTAGGTAAAGAAGAAGGATTTAATGAGACATGGCAAGTAGTAGAAGATGCCGCTAGATATTCTTTCAACGCAAGTCATTCTCTAAGCGTTGCTCTAGATGCTTTATACGGAGCTTATCTTAAATCACATTATCCTTTAGAATATTTCAAAGTTGCTTTAACACAATATGATGACGATGAAGTAAGAACTAATAATCTTACTAATGAATTGGAATATTTTGGAATAAAATTAAGTCCTATCAAATTTAGATATTCAGTAGATGAATATATGATAGACAAGAAAACAAAAACTATATATAAATCTGTGACATCAGTTAAATATTGTAATAAAAAAATTGCTAAAGAATTATACGACCTTAAAAATAAAATCTATGAGTCTTTTATTGATTTATTAATTGATATTGAGAATAAAACATCAGTCAATAGCAGACAATTAGACATTCTAATAAAACTAGATTTCTTTTCTGAATTTGGAGAAATCAATACACATTTAAAGCAAGTTGAGTTATTCAATCAGCTAAAAAATCGCAAATCCATTAAGAAAGATAAATTAGAAACATATCATTTATTAGAAGAAGATGTACGTAAGTGTGCTGAGAAAGAAACAGAGAAACAGTTTTCTAAATTAGATTGGTTTAAATTATTAAAGTTGCAATTAAATCATACTTCATATCCTGCAACTACTTATAAGGATAAAATAAAGTACGAAATGGAGCACTTAGGATATATTAACATAATAGAGTCCGAAGAAAAGCATAATGTTTATTTTGTTCAGAATGTTAAAAAGACTAAGAAACTGGCACATATAGCTTTATACGAAGTATATTCGGGAAAAACACGTAATATCAAAGCTTGGAATAAAACAATAGATAGCCAACCTTTTGATAAAGGAGATTTTATAACTATATATTTCTTAGAGTCAAAGGTTAAGAAAATTCCATCAACCGAAATTAACCCACAAAATGGAAAAGCGGTTTGGATTTCTGATCCATCTGGTGAAAAGGAATATTGGTTAACAAATAAATATTCAGTACATAGAGAGGAAGTAAATAATATTGATTAAAAATTATAAATATACGGACAAAGAAATAAAACAGATTGTAGATTCAATGGTTATTCTTGTGGATACTAGAGAAAAATGCAATGCTCACATTTTAAATTTTTTTGATAAAAAGAAAATCCCATATAAATTAAGAGCATTAAACAAAGGAGATTATTCATTTTATATTGCTAAAAATCCTGAACTAGGTATAATTAAAGATGTATACTTCGATAATGAGATTGTTATTGAAAGAAAAGCTTCTTTAGAGGAGTTGAGTGGTAATTTAACTAAAAATAGAGATAGATTTGAACATGAATTATCTTTAGCCCCAAAAAATAAAGTGCTGCTAATAGAAAATTACGATTTTGAAGATCTTGTAGATGGCAATTATGATACTAATTACAATAAAAAATCATTTTTAGCGAGCATCTTTACTTTTTGGCATAGATATAACATGCCAGTGTTCTTTATGCCTGATTTAAACTATACTCCAATATTTATTAAATTATATTTTACTTATTATCTTAAAAATAACATTCTGCATTAACTAAGCGTAATTAAATAAAGAAATGAGGGTTAAAATATGAAAGATGGAAGTATCGATGAAGAATCATTGAAATTAATGAAAAGTTGGTTTGCAAAAAATTGTCCTGAAGATTTAATTCAACCTGCTTTTATTTATCACTCACTAAAAGACATTGGAGAAGATTTACTTAAGAATATGAATGTTGTTTGTGTAAGAAAAGAGGGATAAAAATGAATATAAAGGATTATATTGAAACTTGTAACGGACATACATATATAAACTCGGTTTACAACAGAGACGAACACCTTAAGATCACAAACTGGATAATTTACGGAGCTTATATTTGGGAGTTCATTAGAAAAAAAGCTTTACCGAATAACAGTTTATTTGGAACGATACCTGTCTCAGTTGATCGTTATTCGATGTATTTAAACTGTCGGACGTTAAATTACGAAGGTAGAACATGTGTTAGGAATATTAAAGACTTAAGATTTATGATTACAACACGATCTATGCATATTCCCGCACTATACTTGACCTTGAATTTTAATGAAGGAGCATATGATGATTTGGTTGAGAAATATAGTAATGACAGTGCTAACTCTTGGAGTAAATTTTTATTCAAATGCATCATGTATTCTGATTGGGCTTTTTCAGAGTATACCGGTGATTCAAAGTCCGAACATGTTATCATCGAAGTTTCTGAGAGCACATACAACTCCGCTTGCAGTAAAGAGCAACTTGACCAGACTATATTTAGATATTATGACGAAATAGCATCGATTATTTTATCTAAAAAGATATGCTCATTTAAAGATATAAACCCTTATGTTTCTGAAAATGATGACGCTTGCCTGAGTATATCAGTTGAACACAATGAAAAAGAAAACGTGCAAATAACAATCGATATGGAGGCTGATGCAGATGTAGTATGGAATTCTTATTTCACTTATGTAGAACAACATTTTGAAATAGATGATTATGTAATGTGTGAAGATGAAGCATTGTCATTATTCAAACAAAATTGGTTTATGTCTATTATATTGGGGAACTTAATGTTATACAACACAATCGCATTAAATCCTTTTACACTATCACTCAGAAAGTCAATCTCTTTTGTAATTCCTGCAACAGACATTACTAAAGCTTTAGCAGATAAAGTTTTAGGTGAAGAGACTGACGAAGAAGATATTGAAAGATCTCACTTGAAGGAATTCATAATGAAGAATCCAAATGAAGAAAAGAGAAAATATAAGGATAATACATGTGCCTTTATTATATTGAAAAATGATGTAATCAACATAATGAATATCAAAGGAGTACATTTAGAAGATTTTCATTATGAAGGTGATAGATGTATATCAGTGAATATTGAACTATTTGATGAAGAGAGAGTGGTTTATTTTCCCCTTCTAGTAATAAAAAATAAAGAACAGGAAGTTTATATAAAAACTGTCTTTAATAAACTTTTAGATGCTTTCTTAGATAATGAATTAATTGATCTTAGAGAAGAAGCTGAAGAAATAGACTGCATGAATAAAAAGAACAAAATACAGTGGTTAGAATATAAATAAAGAGGAGATAAAATGTCAAACATGGATAAAGCAGATAATAAAGCAATTGAATTAGTAGAAAATTATGTAATTGAGCATTTAGATAAATCAGACGATTTAAGTGACTCTATTTTCGTTTATATCGTTTGGAAGTGTAAAATGTTACAAAACTGGAAATATTTATTAAGTACAAACTTGCTAGATGGTATGTATTATGAACTGACATACAATGGCGATAATAAAGAATGGTATTTAGATGCGTACAAAAAATTCGAAAATAGATGTATTAAAGAATAAGAATAATCTTAAGGAGAACACAATGAAGAATATTGATGAAAAACGACATGAAAAACTAAAGTTGATGGTATGGGGGCTTTTTCTTCTGCTTTTTATAGATTTTATATTTGTTATTTATTGGGCGTGGCATGGTAATCTAATTTGTAGATTTTTATTATGTTTTTTCATTGGAGATTTTATTATATTTTGACAAATGTAGATAGCGGTTATTTTAGCAAAAAAGAATTTCAGGATGGATCTAAAACATGGTATTGTATATGCTTTGAAGCTTCAGGTGATAACAATCGAGAAATTATTATTGGCAAATTTGATACAGAAGAAGACATGGATGGAGCGTTCGATAATTTGATGATTGGAGTTGTAGCAAATAAAGAAATACTAGACTTTAGCAATTCAGAACGAAACTCCCTTTATAAAGAGCAAATGCGTAATTTAGCACACGAAGTTTCGTCTCGTGTATTGAGTAGTGAACATGAAACATGCCGAGATTATGTTTACGGCTACAGTTCTTTTTCAAATGATGCACAAGCATACTCAATCGCCTTTGAACAATCATTAAAATTCATGTACGAAATACAAGATACATTTAAACAGGTATGTTACGAACAAGATGCAGATAAAGAAGAATTTATTGAGTTTATGAATGCAATTTTCGATTTGTTTGAAACATTAATTTGCAACGAGAAAAGTAAATTAAATATCACCAAAGAGAGAAGTTAAATATGTCAATGTTAATTGGAGACTTACTAGTGTTAGGATTTCAACATTCAATATTTATTTACTTTGCTAAGTCCGACTTGAGAACAATTAAAAAGATATTTGGTTCACTTGATAAATTCATAGCTACGTTAATAAAAAAAATATTAAGGAGGCAAGATGTGAAAAATCAACAAACTGTTAGTGAAATGATTGATGAGAAAGCTTATAAAAAATATTGGAAAGATATGGAGAGATTAAAGAAAGAATTATATCAAAAAGAAACTGAAGAAGAAATGTTGTGTGGAATCCCAAAATCAGAATTCGGATACTTTGAAACAAATATCGCAAGTATGGAATTAACAAATGATGAAAACAGCTACGTAAACAGAATGCAGAGAGCTTACAAAAAAAAGAGAAAAGGAAGCGATTAATGATGAATTACCTTGAAGAATTAAATTTATCGACTAAAGTTTATAAAAGTTTAAAAGCAGCGGGATTTGATTATGTTGAAGAATTAACAGAGAAAACCCCAACAGAAATGGGTCATATTAGAAGATTTGGATCAAAAGCATTCGCTGAAGTTTATAATAAGCTAACAGAATTAGGGTTATCTTTTAAAGAAGAATAGGGAGATAAGATGATTAGATTAAAGAATAATTATGCTATTACATCTAGTAATGGCAATTATACATTAGCAGAGATTGTACATAAAAAGAATAAAGACGGTATCAAGGTTGAAATACAAAAGCCTTTATCTTATCAAGCCAGTTTAGAATCAGCTTTGCGTGATTATATTAACTATAGAATGTCAGATGCTATTAATGATAATGATATGGATTTAAAAGATGTTAAAAAGACTCTAGAAGAATTAAAAGAAGAGATCAAGACTTATAAGGAGTACAATCGTTAATGATTAATAAAAACTTAATAGTTGAACTAAACAATAGATGTCAGGATTACATTGAAAAAAATAGAAAAGAAACAGGGCATAATATAGGTGAACTGTCAAAGACGAACAGAGCTTATATTCAAGGTTTTATACACTCATTTCAGTATGTTAATCAAGCAGAAAAATTAATTAAATCAAAACTAAATGAAATCAAAGGTTTTGATGCTATCGATAAAGAACAGATTGAATATATATGTGATTTGATGCAGGCAGTTGAAGAAGCATTAATGGATTCAGAGTGTGAAAGAGAAATTGAAAATATGATTGAAATAACCAATTTTATAAAATGGGGGAGCGGAAAATGACAAATCAAGAGATGATTGATGAAATGGTTGAATTACAAAAAAAATATGATAATGCAGTCTACAAAGAATTTAACTGCAAATATGATGAAGAAAAGTGTCTACTGGCTCTTATTGATGAGTTAGGTGAGTTCAATCATGAGTTTAAAGCAAATTGGTGCTATTGGAAGAAAACACAAGCTCCCGTTGACAAAGCAAAAGCGCTAGAAGAATTAGCAGACATATGGCACTTTGCTCTGTCGTTGAGCTATCATCAACGTACCAATGTCGAATTTACTAATGAATTAGAAAATATTCAATATCCTTTGAGCGGACTATATAGTTATTTAATTGATGATAAAATGTATCGGCTTGAGATTCTCAATGAAATTGGAAAGCGTTGTGGATTTGAGTTAGAAGTAGTTTACGAAGCTTATAAAAGAAAGAATAAGATTAATTGGGAACGATTGGCTACGGGGTATTAATGGCTTTAACAAGAGAAGAATTAGAAATATTCGATGAGATTGGACATCTTCGCTGTGGTAGCTGCGCTAAATATCATACAAAAGATTGTCCAAACTACCATCAAAGTATTCAGATTGCTAGATCATATTTTGACCATATGGTAAGACATACAAAAGAAATATGTAAGTCATTTGAAATAAGCAAAGAAAAATATCCATTTGCATATAAATATAAACAGTTGTTAAATACTAAAGAATATTTTGAATACTTAACAAAATATTGGATTCAACCAGATCAAAAACTCGGAAGTAAATATATAAGCTTATTTTTAAACAATGACACTGACACGACTTATTATGTTAGATATTTAGATTATTATAATAACGATATGTTTGATGATAAAGGCAATATCAAATGCTTTAGAAAACATTATCACAAACGAAATTTTAAAAACATTAATGGCGAAAAGGTTTATAGCAATCCTATAGTTTATGAGGATGTTTTTAAACCTGTGCAACTAAAAGAAGAAAGAGACTAGGTTTTATTAATTATGAAGGACTATATTATTTATGACAGAAATGAAATTTTTTGTTTTATTGGAAATGCGATAGAGGCGAGTAAATATTTAGATATGAGCTACGGTACATTTATGAGTGAAGTTTGTCGTATAAAAAGCGGTAAAGTTAAGGCTACAAATGAAGGTTATACTATCGTAGCTATAAGCAGTGAAGAATAAAGAATGTGAAAATATTTAAAATTATATTTGCTATAAAATAGTACACTAGCTATAATTAATGTATAGAAGCTAAGTATAATTAAAAAGGAGAGTAAAACATGAACTTAGATGAAATTAAATTCAGCAACAAAGATTTTTTCAGATTTTACCAAAAGGATAATGGTGCAGTTGTGGTTAATAAAATTAAGATGTTAACACTTGTTTTTGTTAAACATATTACCTATGACGAAAATGGCGAAGAGCTATTATCTGATAAGACATATACTTTTGTAAATCCATTCCAAAATAGAATTCCGCCAAAAACAAAAGTCAGAGTACAAACACGAGTGGGCGAATCGGACGCAGTTGTTGTTTCAAGTATTAAAATTCCACAAAAATATGTAGGTGCTTTGTTTTATGGAATTAATGGTTATTCTATTAAAAATTCGCCATTAATGCCTGTCATCGGTATCTATAATGAAAAATACACACCTTTAGGTGAGGAGGGGACAGAAGAATAATGAGCGAATATACAACAGAAATTAATAAAATAAAATATCAAATCAAAGTTGTTGACAGCAATGAGATAAACAAGCCACAAAAAGATAACGATGAAGACATTGTGATCGGACTAAGTGACTGTGTTAATCAAGTTATCTATTTAGATAAAAATCTAACTCCAGATAGAATGAGACAGACATTAATTCACGAACTGGCGCATGCTTATATGAATGAATACTATCCAACTTCATGGTTTGATGAAGAAGTCTTATGCAATTTTGTAGCTATTTATGCAGAAGACATTATTAAAGTCGCAGATAAATTGTGCTCAGATGGTTTATGTGCTGATAAGACTAAAGAAGAATATGTATGCGTGGATGATTATGGCAGAGAAGTCTGTAAATTAAACGTCCTCAAGGAGGTGTCATTATGATTAAGAATATTGATTATTTTTACCATTATTTATTACAGCTCACTGCTTCAATGCAAGACACGAACACATTGATAAGAGAGCTTGACCGCAAATGGCATTTTACAGATGATGAGCCTGATAAATCTAAGCTGTATAACTTTATCAAATGGCTTAATAAAGAACACGAAAAAAAAGAGTTTTAAGAAAGGATAATACAAATGAAATTTTTATTAGCTATAATCATGGGAATATTTATTATTCTCTTATTTATGCTACATGCATATTTTATTAAAACGACATATATTTACCGAATGTTGCCGTAAAGCCCCTTGCTTTAGCAATGGGGATATAAGGCAATCTAAACCATAAAATTAGAGCGTTTGGCGAACATTCGCTCTACGACAAGAACAAGTCGAAAAAACAACCATAGCCTGCATACGTGGTCTTTCTATAGACTTGCACAGTATATAGAATACAAAGCAAAACTTGCGGGTATTAAAGTTGAGTACGTAGATCCAGCATATACAAGCCAAAGGCGTCCTGTCTGTGGCAGCGTTCATCACGCCAACGACAGAAACTATACATGCTCTTGTGGTTTTCATGTCCACAGGGATTTGTTGGGTGCTATGAATATCTGTAACTCAACTGAGTATGTTGGCGATAACAACATCAGACATACTGCCTAGAGAACTATATGTTCTGCTCTAGGATGGGTAATGGCATACCCATACCTTGCACTACGACCTATCAGAAATGAACTGGTCAGCTACTATTGAGTGGCAGGTAGCAAGAATCCCCTACCTTTAGGCATGGGGAGTGTCAAACAAAGGAACATGAAGAAAGAACTAGCATTAGAAGAAAAAGGATGGGAATTGAATAATGTGGATATTTAGTCAAGATAAAAAAATTGCAATCAATATGAGCCATATTGAAAAGATTAGGATTGAAAAGAATATTTATAATTACTCGATGTTAATTAATAATGATTGCGTTGGGGATTTTAAGACGCATGAAGGTGCATTGAGTGAAATAGGACATATTATTAGCGGTTTTGATGAAGATTTAGATATATATCAAATCAAGGAGGACTAAAAGATGAGAGTAGCAGATTTAACTGAACGAAATTACGGAAGAGTTGAAGATTTAGGAACGAGCAAAATCGAATCACAAGACATTGATCCAATGGATATTTTTGAATTTTATGAAGATTTAACTTCTGTTGTCTTAAATTGCCACGGGCAACAACCAGATGGATTAAAGAAGCTATGGTACGATATGGAGGGTTATTTAGTTGACCATGGCATCTGCATTAAATGTGGTGGCGAAATCGTCTCCAATGTCACATATGAATGCGATAATGGTAGCTATAACGAAAAACGTTATTGCAGTGAATGCGGGCAAGAATATTAAATGTTGACTAGGCATAATTAAAGGGGGTTGATTAAATGAATACAGATATATTTGAATTTTGTGAGCATAACTTTCAAAAAGAAGAGAACAAAAAGAAAAGAAAAATTATCAAACAAAAAGAAAAACAAAAAGATAAAAGCATCGACAATATAGAAGCTTTAATGACCTTTTCTTATATTGCAGGCTTAATGACATGCTTGTTGATATATGAGGTATGTAAAATGATGGGATTGGTAGGTGCATTAGTATAACTGAAAAATCTAATATAATAATATTAATAAGAAATGTATTCTTTCCACATCATTATCTTGTCTATTATGACAAAGGGTGGGATACATACTTTTTTCCAAATTTAACTAATAAAGGACAAGGCGAAGAAAAAATAAAAAAAGAAGTTGCCAAACGGTTTTGGACATCTGCTGATTTAATTAAATTGTATAAGGTTACTGAATTTTCAGAAGTTAAACAATGTACTGAACATGAAAATGAAGTAAGAGGATATAATTATTTAATATACGAAGCCCGTTTTAATAGAGGTCTTGAACGTTTTAATTGTTTTTCATTGGCTGGATTAAATTATTATTGGAAATCAATTGACGATCTAATGAATATTGAATCGTGTGTTAAAACAAACAAAGAATTAATCAATGTAGTACAAGAAGCAATGAAAGAAAGACCATTAGCTAAAGCAGAAGTCTTTTAACAGAGTTAGACTACATTTAATTAATTGTATTTTTTATATTAAAGGAAGGTGATTATATGGATGTTGGCTTTAGAATAAACGACAACCAAATAAAATTAATCATGCAATCAATCAATTTCTATACTGATATTCTCAAATTAGACTGGGAAGCAGCCTTTATCAACTTGTTTGATTGGTGCTATGCAAGATATGACATTTCTAATGTATTTACAGAGGATTGGATGCTTCAATTAAATGATTATAAAAATTCAATGTTCTATAAAAAAATACAAATTGACGATTCTTTGTTAAAAAGCGATAAATTTATTGAGCTGAACGATATGTATGCGAAGTTTGGAGAAACTTCGTATTTAAAGGGTGATAAATATAAATTATTCACAATAGATTTAAGTAAAGATGAAATCGAATTGTTGTTAGAGGTATTGGACTTACCAATTCGAATTGCTTTAGGACAATGGGAAGAAATAAGAAGAAGCATATTGGATATAGAATACAAAAATAAGTGCTTGAGAGAATATATGAAATCATCTTGGACATTTGACTATATGAATCCGAGAGAATTAATTATTAATACATTCACAGATGAAAAATTAAGTAAAAGACAATACTTAGGAATATCTCAAAAGGTTTTATCAGAAGATATCAGGTCGATTTATGAAATATATAAAGAGCTACATTATCAATGGAATCCACGTGGTGTATATGACAGCCCACCTTGGAAGCTATCTAAGAATGATGACCCAATGCCAATGATTGAATTTGGGCTGTCATGTATTAATCCATTTATAGAAGATAAGCTTTTGTTTTGGAAGAATTTCTGTTTGATGAAGCACCCAATAAATAGAAAACCGTACTTTGAAGGAGATAATTTATTCTTGCCAGTAAAGCAAACATTAAGTGGAAATTTAGTCTTACAATCACCAGAACTTGGTGATCTTATATATAAGAAATTAAATGGTCATTACTATATCTCAAAAAGTTGGCAATATCCTTCAATAATAAAAAGATTAACAGAAAGAATAGAGGAGGAAATTAATTGAAATCCAATCAGAAAAGAATAAATAACGATATTGCTTTCGAAAGAATATGGGCTATGCCAAACAAAAATACCTTTGAAATAAAGCCAATACATAACTTAGTGACTGATGAGATGACTAAAGGGCTTTGGATTGACCCTTTCGCAAATAAAAGTAAATTAGCCACAGTAACTAACGACCTCAATCAAGAGTATGATACGGACTATCATTTAGATGCTCTTGATTTTATGAAATTATTTGACGATGAATCGGTAGATGGTGTCTTATATGACCCGCCTTATTCTCCAAGGCAGGTTAGCGAAAGCTACAACAACGTAGGCTTAAATGTGACTTCAGAAACAACAAGAGCTTCTTTTTGGGGAAATCAAAAACGAGAAATCTCAAGGATTGTTAAAGTTGGAGGGAAGGTTATAACTTTCGGCTGGAATAGCGGTGGCATTGGTTATAAATATGGATTTGAAATTAAAAGAATTTTGCTTGTCCCTCATGGCGGATGGCATAACGATACTATATGTACGGTAGAGATTAAAACACACGAATCAGAAGTAAAACATTAAGAGAAAGAAGAAAACGGATGAAATTTAATAAGTATCAACACATTGAAAAACTAGGAAGAGAAGAAGTAGATGGATTATTAGATGGGAAGGTATTTTGCTTTCCTAAAATTGATGGCACTAATGGTTGCTTGTTTTTAGATGATGACGGCAACCTATGCGCTGGATCACGTAAACGTCAATTAACATTAGAACAAGATAACGCAGGCTTTTATGCTGATTCACTAGAGCATCCAGAATATAAAGCTTATTTAGAAGCACATCCCAACCATATCTTATATGGCGAATGGTTGGTTAAACATACAATTAAACATTATGACGATGATGCATGGCGTAAATTTTATGTATTTGATGTTCTTGAAGTAAACACAGGAACAGATAAAGAATCCAGATATGTGCCTTATTATGAATATCAACCAGAATTAGCTGCATATAATATAGGATACATTCCACTAATGGTCGTTTTAAATAAACCTAGCATAGAAGATATTGCTGACTTAGCTAAGGACAATCATTATCTTATCTCCGATGGTGAGAACATCGGAGAAGGCATCGTATGTAAAAGATATGATTATAAGAATAAATGGGGACGTGTAATTTGGGGCAAATTAGTTGCTGAAGAATTTTTTAACAAAAAACAAAAACTTCGCACCAAGAACCATGAAATTAAATCTGATTTTGAAGCTGTCATAGCACAACAATACATTACCGATGCAGTAATCAAAAAGGAATACGCAAAGATACAGGAAGAATATCCAGAAGCTAGAAGAAATGAGCTGATTGGACGAGTTTTAAACACTGTTTATGAGTCTTTTATTACAGAAGATTTAACAACAGTCGTTCGTAAGAATAAAAATTGCGTTATCAATTTTAGATATATGAAGAAACAAAGCGATTGGCGAGTTAAAGAAGTGCTCGCTGATGAATTATTTAATTAAAATATCACATTTGAAACCCTCTCTGCGTCAATCTATAATATAAGTAGGGATGTGGAGAGGAGATGTTAAATAAAAGGAGAGCAAAATGGATATAAATATAAGGAAGAGAAAAAGAACCAAGGGTGATGTGTACGAATACTATTTTACATATCAAGGGCAACGTTTCTCTAAGAGTGGTTATAAAACTAAATCAAAAGCACTAAAAGAAGGACAGATGTTGCTTGCTAAAATGATGACTAAGACAGATATTAAAGAAGCATTTAAAGAAGAAAGAAAGAACGCAATGACCTTAAATGCATTGATAAAAGAATTTCTTCCTATGGCTGAGTCTCAATATTCACCTAATACTGTCATAAGCACAAAACGAGTAGTAAATCAGGTGGGAGGTCTTGGTAGAATGCCTCTATATTTAATAGATTTTAAAACCATGCAGGCTTTTTTTGATAAAAGAAGTAAGAAAGGTTATTGCTCTAATGAAAACTGTAAAAAATATCTGTCTAGGATATTTAAATATGGAATTGCTGCGGGATACATAGACAGAGATCCAACTCAATATGTGAAGATAACAGGCGTAGATAATTCAAAAGAGAGGCAAATACTTACTGACGAACAGCTTAATATGTTATTAGACAACCTGTCGCACCCAAGACGTGGCAGTGAATTTAGAAATAAGATGTTAATCATAGCTATAAAGCTCGGTTATTACATGGGGCTTAGGATCAGCGAAGCTTGTGCTATATTAAAGAGTGATTTTGATTTTGATAGAAAAGAAGTCATCATAAACAAGAAGGTTATATATCAAGGTTTAAAAGGCAAAGAAATTTATGTCCAGAAAAAGACAAAGAGTAGAAAATCAAAAGCTGTATTACCTATACCAGATGTATTCATACCAGAATTAAAGAAGTGGTTTGAAGAAAATCCATATGATATAGTGCTTCCAACCAACGATGGCTATTATGTACATCCTATTAGTATTACGGTGAGTATCGATGAAAGATGTAAGCGTCATTTTGGTTTTCGATTTAATTATCACTCGTTAAGACACTCATATGCGACCAATCTTGTAACGAATAATGTTGACTTAAAAGTGGCTCAGGAACTGATGAGACACGTTAAAATTGACACCACATTATCCATATATACACACATTCAAGACCAAGCAAAATTCGATGCAGTGAACTCAGTTTTTAAGACAAATAAGCAAAAAGAGTTTATAATAAAAAAGCCGAAAGTATGTCCAAAGT
>CAVDWX010000094.1:0-32986 GCA_963612735.1 Gemmiger formicilis
ATATTATATAGAGCCCCTATCAAAAAACCCATAAAGAGAATACTAACGTTAATATTTTAATTACGAAGTAATTAAATATTCGTCAACCTGCGAACGAAGTGAGCAGGTATAGGGGGGGTTAAGGGGAGGAAAGCCCCTTATTCTTTCTTTGTATATATATTTATATATATATTTCTTTCTTATTAGGGAATAGAGAGAATAATATATAATAATACTAGAATATAATAAATTAGTAATAAAAGAATACATAGTATATTCTTTACAAGTATTATTCTGTAATAATAGTAAAGAAAATACATAGTAATATAAAGCCCAGTATAAAGAATACGTAGAGTATAATAAACGCGTATAGGCACGCGAAGTTTTTTAGAAGATTCTTCCGTAAATTTTTTCGTAGAAAGATCCAACTATAATTTTGGTACTATCTATAAGGGGACTTTCCCTCCCCTTAAACCCTTCCCTCTTTTGCGCAGAATTTTTTATTACGAAAGGAGATAAGGCAACATGATTTTGTTTAGAAGTGTTACTAAAGGTAGTGCAATAGGAAGAGCAATATATTTTTAAAAAAAACTAGTTATGTTATTCAAGGTAATTGTTTACGCTAGGATAGCTAAAAAGTGGAGCAAAGGGCTTCGTGCTTCTGGTATAAATTAAGGCAAGATAAAACCCCCTCGCGCGTGTTATATAGCGAAGTGGGAGACAGTGGGAGAAATTCCCATAAGAAAATGGGCATTGTGGGAGATGGCCCCAGATAGGTATGTGTTTTAGAAGGAAAAGTGGGAGATGAACCCAAAACAGGAGAGATGAAAGAGGCAAAGGGTGAAGAAAGAAGGGTAAAAGATGATAAAAGAGCAAAGTCAAAAGGAGTAAATGAGGAGACAAGAGGAAAAATAAAAAAGGGGAAAAAATATGGGGCAAGGGGCTGGAGGAAGGAGATGGAGAGGTGGATGGAGAAGTGGATGGAGATAGAGACAGGTCTTTCGGAGGGTATGTCCCGTTTTCCCTTCCCCTACTTTCTACCTTCTATGCCTTGCACTTTTTCTTTGTGCCCCCAGCACAACCCTTCTTGTCTCTTGCTCTTTATTTTCTCCTATTGAATCTTTTCTCCAAGACTACTCCAACAATTATCTACCCTTCCTCTTGCCTTCTTACCCCTTATATGTCCCCCTTACTATCCCCCTCGCTTCTCTTGCCTCTCCATAGAGCACCCAGATCCTGTCTCCCACTTTGTCCCCCACTTTGGCCCTCTAATCCATGCCTTAGTGGGACGTTCTCCCACTTTCCCCTTTTTTACGCTCCCAACTGCCCCTGCACTCTTTATACTGTAAGCGCAACTCCTATTGGCTACTTCTCTTCACCCGGATCTTTTTCATTAGGAATGCCCAGTTCTTTCCTTATC
The DNA here is from genome assembly GCA_963612735.1 of Gemmiger formicilis. GTDB lineage: Bacteria > Bacillota_I > Bacilli_A > RFN20 > CAG-826 > CAVDWX01. The sequence continues at coordinate 1,400 of CAVDWX010000094.1, forward strand.
CTCTCCTCCTGAATGTTGCCACACTAACTGGTCACCTAATAAACTATAACAGGTCATAATGACTTATATTGAATCATAATGAATTACATTCGGACCCCCATGATCTTCTTTCTGCCCCCATTGTATTTCCTCCTGGCATGTTTTAGCTATTGTCCCCCGCTCTCTGTCCGCTTCTCCCTCATTCTTCCTCCTGTGTTTCCTGCTTCCCCGCCGCCATTAAACTCCTCTCTTGAATAACACTCCTTGTGCGCGGAGCACAATCCTCTTCGGGAAAAAGAAACCCCACTCCATACTGGAATAAAAACCTCCGCGGGAAGAAAATGAAGACAGAAGGAATTAAAAAGGCAGGACGGGGCAGGGAGGAGGCGTGGTGAAGGCGAGCAGTTATTCATATCCTGTCATGATTGAACATGCCTAGATGTGTATAGCCATACTCTTAGAGGAGCTTTAGGATTAAAAGAAATAATTTCTCAAGGAAAAAAAGGAGGGGAAGAGGGTAGACAAAAACAAAAGCAATAGAAAGCAAAAATAATAAAAAATAAAAAAACCGTGACCCGGTAAATTCATCTTTGGAGAAAAGCGTTACATCGTCCCAAAAAGAAAAATCCCCCCCCCTAATGAAAAATAAAAAAAATGGGGCGCCTTAAGTGAAAATAAAAATTTTTAGCCCTACTAGTTCTAGAAGAATAAAAATCTTCCCCCATGAATTTAAAAAATAAAAATAATTCCTGTTATTTTTTTATTTTTTTTGTTTTTTTGTTTGAAGGGTGGGTGGGTGGAAAAAAGGGGCCCCCAGAGTTAGAATAAAAAGGGCCCCGTGGCAAGATAATGAATACCCAAGACGGGTAACGGGAAAGATCCCTGGGCCGTTTTGCAAAATAAAGCCCGTAGAGACACGTTTTTAAAAAAAAGGAGGAATTACACCTCCCAAGGTAAAATTTCGCTGTATGAGGCTAAAAACCCCATTTATAGGCATTCTGTGTTATTTGCGTGGGCGAGCTGGCTCCAGTTAGACGGCGTAGAAAGCCCATAGAGGGGGTTTTTAGGCGTTTTGAGCGCTTTCTTTGATTTTGACGGTAAACTAAAAGGGACTTTTGTGAGAAGTCCCGGAAAACGGCTTTAAATGCGTTTTATGAGAGTGTGTGATTTGATGAGAAGACTTCGTGACGTCCTTTTCTTCTAGTCGTTCTTAATGGTCTCCATAAATCTTTCGTGAAGGCGCTCACTCACTTCTTGTTTTTCTTTAAGCACCTGTGCTCTTTTCTTAGCGTCCTCAGCAGCTTTTTCAGCTTCTTTTTTCCCTAAGTCTTTTAAATAATTACGTCTTGCGTTCCTTGCCTCTTCATAAGCATTTGTCACGCTCCCTCGTATAAACATAAATTGACGCATTGAGCACTCCTCCTCCCATGTGTCATAAACATCTAATAATTCTGCTTCACTAAAGACATTTGGTCTGATTACAATTCTAGTCTCTGCAATTCTTTTGGCTCTTTCGTTATACCATAAAATCATTAGGTAATCATAACCTGCTTTTGATTTGTTTCTTGCGAATGTAACAAAGTCATCTTTAGAGAGCGGTGGAATTTCAATTCTGGCGGAATTTATGATACTTTTTACTTGTTTTTCATTTTCATTTTTGTTTTCATTTTCTTTCATTTTTACGTTTCCTAGTGTGTTTAATTCTTGTGCTTTAAGCATAATTTTTCTTTCTCCTCCTGCGTATGCTTGTAGTTGGCGCCACGTGCATGTTTTATGTAAATTCTGCATATTTTTTATGCAATTTTTGCGCTGGCTTATTGGTGTATTATTAATAATAATTCCTAATAAGCCCACTCTGTTTTATTCATTATTTTTGTTTTCAATTGACAGTTTTCGTATACAATTTTTGTCATTTTATAACAATTACCACCATGCTTTGTATAAAACTTTATATGGTTCTACTCCAGCTGGACAGGTGTCTTTTTGTAAAATTTTCCTAATCTTTTTGAAAAGCTCAAGAGCGTCTGCGCAGTCGGTGTAGTAGTATTCATCATACTCGGCTGAACCAAAGAAAAATCCTTCTGTGGTTGGGAATAATTCCCTAGAGCTAGCTTCATCGTGAGCCTCAAGCACTTTTTCGAGGGTGCAGATTAAATCGTCGATGGTGTCTTCATCGAGTTCAATCTCCTTGCAATTTTCAACTCCATTTTCTGAATGTCTATCGATCCATTTGTGTAAAGCATTAAATTTTCTAAAATAGCCAACAGGATATGTGCAGGTTTCTTTAATTAATTTACTTGCATCTCTACCTGCATTTAATTCACCAAATTCTTTAAGTTCCTCAGGCATTGAAGCGTATTTATAGTCTCCATAATGTTCTAAATAACTTTTTTCTTTGATTTCCCCCTTTGTTAAATAAGTTTTATAAAATTCCTTTCTTAATTCAATATACATATCTAATCCCATAATTTACCTCCTATATGTATTGTATTTAATTTTATTCATTTTGATTTAATATTTATAGACTTCGCCTTCGCAAAACTTGTATTTTGTGTCCACTTTTAAATCTCCGACGCTACTTGTGCAATAGACCGCTTCAAGAGTTGATGTTCTCCTGTAGCATCCGTCACCGTCGTCGTCTTCATATACAGAATAGAATTTGACATTGTATTCATATCCCATATTGTTTCTTTCGATTATAAAATAATCAAATGAATTTCCAAAAGTTTTATAAATTTCTCTAAGTCTGTTTAAATCTAATTTTAACATTAGTATATTTCTCCTTCTTTTTAATTTTATTATTTTTATTTTTTTCCTTTTTTCATTTTTATAAAAGCAGGGAAGTGAATAGCCACCCCCCCTGCTTCTCTTTTATCAAATAAAAGTAAGTATAGTACTTATTACTGCCAGTGTTGCTCCAAACAGTTCAATAGCAGATATAATCAACTTTCTTTTATTTACTTTCTGTTCTTCTTCTGTAATATAAGTTCTTCCTTGCCTAATCACAGAAATGCCCCTTATAACACTTGCGAGGGATGACACAAAGAGCACGAGTATATAACCAAATATGATAACCAATACTGCTATAACGAAGATGCTAAGTACTACCATTAATGCTTACCTCCACGTTTGTCATTGTCTTTATCATCGTTGGTTTCTCTTTCCCACCAATCGATGACTTTCCCTGTCGCCCTGCCAACTGCTGGACAGATAACGAATATAACTATCCCAAAAATGATAACTATAAAAATGATGAAACCCATCTATGTTTTTACCTCCTGTCTATTTTTGGCGTCTCCCTTCTGCCGGTGATTTTTGTTTTGCCTTCATGTTCACTCATGAAGGCATCTGGCATCACCTGCACTTACCGCCCGAGCGCGCTTCCGCCAGTATTCTATAGTATTATTATACTATATTTGAACGGATTTTTTAAGTGAAACCGTTCAATGCGATCGAATTTCTGATTCTTATTCTTAGCATGTTATTCCCTCCTGTTTATTTTCAATCTCCTGAGCCAGTTTTATAAACTGCATTTACAGCAGTTACTGTGCAGGTGAAGCCTTTCACATTCTGGTCGCTCGCATTAATTGCAAATCCCATGCAGTATGCTTCCCAGGTTTTGGCTGGAAGGTCTTCTTTATAAATGGTGATTGTCTGTGAGTTTTCTTTGTCTGGTTGCATGTCTACTCCTCCTTCTAATAATTTAAGAATTCTGAAACATAGAGATAAGTATCTTCATCATCTGCATCATCTCTAACACTGTTAAGCCATGTAGTCCAGTCGAATCCTGTAACGTCTGACATGCTTCCAGCCATTTTTGTAATTACATCTGCTGGGACGCCTGAGATTCTGGATAAAACTTTCGCTACTTCGTCCCATGTCTCATAATATTCCCATAAATCTTCGTTCGCAGAACTAAAGTCTACTAAGAAACGTTCTGGGATGTATTTGCCTTCTGTGTCTGTGTTGATGTAAATCCCGCATCCACCTTCTTCAGCTTTGTATACCATTTCTAATCCTGGATATTTTTCATAGAGCATGTCTTCCATTTCTTCGTTATTTGGTGTCCAAGCAGTGTAATCCCAGATAATAACTCTATCTTCTTTTAAAACAATGTCGTCGACACCTCCACGGTAGTTATACTGTCTTTTTTGTAATTCTTCTTCTGTATATCCTGCTCCTAAGAATAAATTACCAACCCATTTTTCGTCCCATGAGTTATCAACTTTCTCGAAGTTTGGATTTTCTGAAGTAGCGATAGTCATGTCCTTATAAAATTTTAATAACTGTTCTTTATCTCCATAGATAACAAATTCATTTTCGCACCAATTTGGCATATTTTCTTTCTCCTTTTATTTATTAATTTATTAATTTATTAATTTATTTTTTTTGTTTTTGTGTAAAGGGCGCGTGAGCGCCCGGCGTCTCCACTCAACTAATGAGCGTATACTGCGATTGTTTTTGCTTTACCCTTCCTTTTACTATAGCAGAGTTTGCAATGGTCGCAGGTGATGTCTTTACCGTTCGCATCTTTTGCATGTTTTCCCTTCGCATTGACAGCAGGGCAGTGGGGGATTTTCAAAAGACGTTCAATCTCTGCTTCACTCAATCCGCCAGCGTTTTTCTTCTTGCTGTCGTCATATTCAAAGACGTTGAATTTATCTGGATATTTCTTCAAGAAATCATCTGCGCAGCCATGCCATTGTGAGACATTAATAACAAAGTTGTCTGCGCTGTTACCTTCTACCCCAATAAAACTGTCTAGAGCATCATAATTTTTGGTGTAGAGACCGAATTGAATTTCTGGATGTTTCTTGGCAATCTCATTCCAGCCGATTAATTCTTCGACAGTTTCGATTTCTCCTGAGACGTTAATCCTAAAAGTTTTAACTACTGCAGGTTTGATGCCACCGCTTGTTTTGTAGCGTTTATTCTTTTCTGTTAAATAGTCGTCAATCATTTCAAATACTGTCCCTGCTCTTAAAAGAAGCGTGTTTTCTCCCCATGCACGGATTGTAACGTTATTGTGGAGTTTTGCATCGCGCCATGCATAGCAGGCGCCGTCTTTAGCGCAGTTGTTACAGTATTTACTACATGTACCAGGGATATTTGTTAACAAGATGCTATGTTTTAAGATAAGCATGTGGTCTGCATTGCCAGGGAGAGTACTAAAACTGTAAACTCCCTTCCCCATTTTACTGTTTCCTTTTGAGATGTGAAGGACCGCTTCACTTTCTGTAATTACATATTTTGGTGTTGTTAAATTTGCATTTTCATTGACACCAGCAATGACAGTGTTTGTTTTAGATGTTTTAATAGTTTTGTTTGTTTTTTGCATAAAAATTGTTATTTACTCCTTTTATTAATTTTTATATTTTTTTGATTTTTTTCGTCTTTTTCTTGACTTTCTCGGTATTTTAAAGGGAGGATTTTGGTTTTTTCTCCCTTTATCCGGCATTTATTCAACTTTATTTATTTTATTTTTTTCCTCCTCTTTTCTGTAAGTAAAATTGTTGATTGACTCTTCATATGTTTCATTCTTCTCAAAATTTTCAACGAGTTCGTCATAATCAGGTAAATCGTCTCCATATTCCTCAGCGACGGTATAGTTGTAATCTAAACTGTCGTAGAATTCTTCTTCAGACATTTCTGTTTCCCTTTCTTCTTCATATAATCCGCATGATTCATCAATAATATAGTATTTACTCATTGTTTTTAATCCTCCTTACAATTTTTTAATACTGTTTATTTTATATTAAAAAAGAGCGACTGTTTAATCGCTCTCTTTTTAAACTAATTATTAGAATTTTCAAATAATCCTAATTCTTTTAAAGAATATTTTTTATCTCTTTCCATACTTTTGTAACTGTAACCTGCCCAATCACTTGCTACTGTGCATTTTTTACCGTTTACAAATTCTACTTTAATTAAATCGAAGGAAGAGCCGTCCATATCATTTCGAAGAGTTCTATATACATATAATGCAGCCTCTTTAAAAGGAGCGATATTTTTTTCTAATTCTTTCTTTTCTTCTTTAGTTAAAATTTCATTAGGTCTTTCTTCATCTTCATCTTCATCTTCATCTTCATCTTCATCTTCGTTCCAGTCGTCTTCACAGTCGTCCCAATCATCATCATAATCATCGTCATCATCTTCGCAATCATCATAATAGGTTTCAACATCTAATGATTGAATATCGTTGTAGTAAACTATAATTCCTAATTCGTCTTCCTCAACATCATCAATTTTAGCGTCAATTGATTTTAAATATAAAGCAGTGTCAACCCAATGTTGAATATTACAACCTGCGTATTTTTTCATAAATTTTGCTTTTTCGATATTATCTCTTAAAACATTATTTGTTCTTGTATCATAATTAAAACCAACAATTTCTCCGTCAACTGTTAAAGGAATAATAATATCATCATAAACTAAATCTAAAATTTCTTTAAAAGTTCCTTTCCCTTGATTAACACTAGATAATTCTCTTGTTAAATCAATACTGTTAATTCTATTTAATTCGCTCATTCTTTTCATAATTTTAAACTCCTATGTGTGCAATACACTTCCTATAGTATTATTATACTACATTTCACAATATTTATTAAGTAATATAATAACTTTTATTTTTTGTTTTGTTTTGTTTTGTTTTGTTTTGTTTTGTTTTGTTTTGTTTTGTTTATTTTCTCTTTTCTCAATCCGTTTTTTGACTTATGTGTAAAATAAACAGAAAAGAAACATAAGTTGTCGCGGTTTTTACAGGATAATTTTATACTGTTTTAATCTTCGTCATCTAGTTCATCTTCGTCTAAAACAGGCTCTACATAATTATATGTCTCCATATAAGCTATTAAATCCCTGTTAGTTTTAATATTGACTATTTCCCAATCTCTACCCCAAACATCATTTCCGACTTTATATTTCATACTTCTTTTTACCTCCTATAAAGTTCCAATTTATAATTTTCTCCAGGCAGCAGTGATTTTGTTATAATCATAGCTATCCATATCATTTAATACATTTACAAGTCTCCAGTTTTTAGCATCTTCCTTGCCAAAAGTGGCCTCTTTGAGCCAGTCTTCTCGCCAACTCATCGTCTCCATTTCAATCCCAATTTCGACGTCTCCTGTGATGACTGCTTCTGTTTGGTATAATCCATCAATCCTCTTGACTGGTTTCCCAACCTTTTTAAAATTAACGACATAACTTCCAAATTTTTTCTTCATTTTTATTACCTCCTATGAATTAAAAATTTATTCTATAAAGCAAATTAGTTTTGATTATTTATGGCTTCCCAGAAATTGTCATACCCTTTTTTAGCTTCTTCAATAATCTTAAAACAATGCTCTATTCTCTCTCTGGTTTCAGTATCTTCGGCATCAACCCCGACTAATAAACCTTCTAGAACGGTATAATAAGTGTCTAAAAAATATATATCCCAGCCTGAAGCTTCTTCGTCTAATAATTCATGCATATCATCTTCGAGGTTTTCTGTAAGTCTGTCAACTCTGCTTAATACTAAATTAATAGCTTTTTCTAATTTTTCTTGTTTTTTCATTTATGTTATTCTCCTTAAATTTTTAAAGGGCGCGGAGCGCCCGGCTTATAATATTATTATACTATTTTTTATTCTGAAAATTAAGTTGTATCCATTTTTTACCTCCTTTTCACTTTACTTGTTAATGGCATCGCAAAATATTTTACATTCGTTTATAATTTTATTAAATTTTTGTTCTGCCTCTAATGTAATCTGCTTTAAAATCGCATTGTATAAGGCTTCGAGGTCTTCTTTTTTACAAAACCCTTCATCAAAAAAATGTGTAAATTCATTTCTTAATCTTTTTAAAAAATCGCAAGCATCTCCTTCTCTACTTATTGCACAGGATTTTGAAAATTTGTTTCTGCTCCCTTTTGTATAATAAGTAAAACTAATAATAGATTTTGAACTTGGAAGCTCATCTGATTGATATGTATAATACCAATGACGATCATCCTTACTATTCTTTCCGGCCTCCTGACATATATTTTTTAAACAATCATAAATTGTTTCTCGAGGCAATAAAAGTATATTTTTTTTCTCCATTTTTCCTTCTTCCCCATCATCTTTCCAGACAATAAATTCAATATTTATAAAAGTTTCTCGCAAAATTTTACGACGTCTGTTACTAGTTTATCACCTGCTTTCTCTGAGTCTATTTTTATTCCAAGCCTTACTCTCGCTTCTGCTTCCTCAAAACATGCATCCAATTTTTCCCATTCGCCGTTTTCAAACAGATAAGGGCAGTATTGTTTCTTATAAATTAAATTTAATCTAATATCATTTAATAATCTATATTCATTATTCATACTACAACCCACGCATACTATTTCCCTCTTTATATCCCCATTTTCTGTCGACCTGCTCAAAGTCACATCGGCTCGGTCTTGTCCCTGTCTCCATTCTTCGCTTATTTTGCTAATTACACAGCCTATATTTCTAAGACAAAAATTTAATTCTCCTATGAGTTTCCCTAAATTTGCTCCATCTATCATGTCTATTTACCTCCTTCTTTGTTTAATTCTTGGATATAACTTTCTAAAAGTAATATATTTGTTTCATTGTGTATTAGTTTCTTAAACAATCCATAATCATCATGATATAACTTTTCAATATTACTTACTATAATATCCATTCCTCCATTTTCTTTTGAATGACTACACAATTCTAAGATATTTGTTCTCAAGTCAATAAAGACACCAAGCACATCCTGATTAAGGGGGTATCTTTTACTATACACTGTGACACCCCCCTGAACTGTCCTGAATGCAATTTTAACCCCGCTTAAATTTTCTTCAATAAAAACTGTAGGAGTGAGCCCACTCCCTTCACAAATAAAAGCGAGTAGGCTCTCTAGTTCGTGCTGAATAACATATTTTCTATCCATATTTACCTCCCCTGCTGATTATAAACTGCATTCTACATGAGATGCAAATGAGTAATAAACTTTAAACATAGGAGCATCTATATACTGTTCATAAAGATTTCCAAGAGATTCTTCATTCATGTAAGCAAGATACCAGATATCTTCCGAATGATAATCATAGCGAGTGTCAGTGATGTAGCGGGTGATACAGCAGTTATCTCCTAATTCAGTGAGTGCTTGATTACAAGCTTCTAAAAATTCTTTCTTTGTTGCAAATGTTTTCTTCATGTTGCCTGTGTTCTCCTTTTATTTATATTTAAGACTATTAGTCTTTATTACTGTGTTTTCCTAATTTTTCATAGAACTCTTTTGCATACCCGTGCCTTTCGTCAAGATATAATTTGGCGATTTTTAAAACTTCAGCTTTCCCGTTACTTTTAGCTTCTTCTAAGGAGAGGAAAGCATTATAACCTTCACCAATATATCTAGTTGACGTTTCATCAACTGTGGCGGTGACAAGAACGTCGGCATGTCCGTTATTACATTTAAAATAGTAATCATAAGTGTATTCAGAAATTCTTAGAATGCGAGAATAGTAGTCTTCTTCTAATGAACATAACTTATCTAAAGCTGTTTCGTCACTTAAAGCTTGTCTGACTAATTCTGGGGTTTCATTATTCGCAATTAAAATATCATTCCAGTGGTAATACGAGCTGGTATTGTATGTATAATAATGATTGATTGTATCGTCTAAGTAAATACATTTCTTCTTAGATTCTTGTAAGTTTTCTTTCTTCGATTCTGCTAACTTGGTAAGATCTTCAATTTGTCTCTTCAAATCAGCGTTCTCTGCTTTAAGAGCGTTTAATTCATTAAGGATATAGCCTTCTAATGTTGAAATTTCTAAATTTGTGTTTTTGTTTTCCATAATAATTCTCCTATACTTTTTATATTTTTATTAATTTTTCTAAAATTAAAGGGGCGCGAAGCGCCCCGGTGTTATTATTCCTCTTGCTTTTCTTCTTCATCATCCTCCTCTCCAATTTGTTCAAAGGTGTCCCCATTTTTTTCTACTATCTTGCCACATTCGAGTTCATATAGAGCATCTGACAACTCAGTGTCTAAATAGTCAGTATACCCACATCTATAAGCGATAGGATCACATTGAGATAAAATTTGTGAAGGATAAAAAGTTAGATAACCAAAATGATATGGTTCGCAACCATCATCAAGATAATCATCATAGGCACCTTCACATTCAGTATTAACGGCTTCCTCTAATTTTCTTTCAAATTCTTCTTTAGTTGTTTCGTTGTTATTAATTAAATATTTAATCATAGTATGTTTATTTCTCCTTATTATTAATTAATCTTTTTTATTTTCTTTTAAAGCTTTATTTTCTTCTTCAAGAATTTGGATATTTTCTTCTAATCTCTCAACGAGAGAATTCAATTCTTGAATTTTATAATAATTCTTCTCAAGTAATTCATTAGCATGGTCTAATTCCTTTTGTAATGTATAAAATTGATCCATTACATATTCTTCACAAGTTTTAATTTTATTTTTCATTTTTTTATTTCCTCCTATAAATGTAAAATAAATTTTATAAACCAAATGCCAAAACCTTTAAAGGTTGTATTCAATTCCATAAGTTTTTCAACAACCCAAATGGATTGTGAAACTAAAATAGTTGTAGTTATCTGGCTTACTAATATTACCAGTATAACCACTATTCCAAAAAGCGCAACTTTTTTCTCGATATTCATAAAACCTCCTATTAAAGAATAATATAATTATAAGCAGCAGTAATATAAATAATATGATCGCCTAAATCATATCCTTCTTCTGATACACAATATTCTGGTAGTTTGAAAGCATAACTGAAGAAACAGGAATTAAACCCTATAATTCTCCCATATTCTCCTTCCATGTCCCCTTTTATTCTTTCGCATTCCCTAAAACCCCATTCTTTTTCAGCAGAATGGCTCTTGTAAGCATCCTCAAGAGAGTATTTTCTACTGCGCTCATAAGCATTAATAAGGTTATGTCCTCTTCTTGTATTGCTTTTAATGATTGTAAATTTTGTCTTGTTAATTGTAATAGTATTGTTTTTCATATTCTTATTTTTCTTTCTCCTTTTTATTTATTTTATTCTCCGCCTAAATAAGGCATAATACCTAATTTATCAATAACTTTATTATTATTATCCGCTTCTGTTAATGTAAAATCATGCACAACTGCTCTAACTTTTTCAGCCTCTCTTCCTGCAATGTTATCAACATAATCTAAACAGTCTGGATTAAGTCCCATATTAGTGATAATTACCTTTTGAGCCAAACTTATTATTGCTTCTTCAACTCTCTCTTTAGGGGTGGAACCTGCAATACCTGTAGGCATAAAAGAAATAACTAAACCGCCACTAGAGACAATTTTATTAATTAATTCATGATTTGTAAAAGCGCTACCAAAAGAATCTCGAATAATGTAAATATTTAAATCTTTATTATTCGTTTCTTTGATGGTTTGAGCTACTTGTTGCCCATAATCTCCGCTAGCACTAGCGTCAGAACTTATTAATACTCCTTTATCTTTTTTGCTCACATTTAGTCCTATGTGCGTGATAACTCTTTTAGTATATTCATTAATATCATTGCCCCATCCAATAATACCTGTCCTATCATAAGAAGAGTCTAGAAGGTTAATATCCCCTTTGTAAAAAATAGCATAAGGGGGATGGCTGTTTGTTTTAAAAGCCTGTGGGTAGTTTTTATCTATCAAAGTAGCAATATTGATTCCTTGCGAGGCACATGCTTTTTTTAATTTTTCGCTCTCCTTTTTTAAATCAGCAAAAATTACGTTTCCCTTACTTTGAAAATACTGTGTTACCTTATCCCAATCTCCTTGACATTTTCGTAAAATACCTAAAACACTATCATCAAATAATTCTTTTTCTGCTGTGGTCATGTTATTTGTTACCATTTTTTATTCCTCCTTAATTAATGTTATTCATAGCAAAATAATTTCGAAGTTTTTGTATACTTCTATCATATATATATTTAATTCCAGGGCCAGTTATCAACTCACCGTTATTAGTATATCCTTTGTTAAAAATATATTGGCTTACTTGTTCATAAGTCATTTGTTTCCCATTTTCATATCCGTAGATACATTTAACAATTAATTTACTTTTATCATCGAGTAATGAATCCATAGTGTCAAAAATTATGTCCATTTTATGGCTATGGTTTGTGTGTTCGACGACCTCTGCGTTACTATAAGAAATAGTATCACAGACATTTTCTCTTTCTTTCTCGTCATCCACTGGGGTATCTAGAGAAATTACAGTCGTTAATTCCATAATTTCTTTTACTTCGTTAACTAATTTCTCATTAAATTTATCCCCGAGATATTGTGCAATCTCTCTAGAAGTTGGTTCTCTTCCCAAGTCATTTGTTAATATTTTTGTAGCGCTACGAACTTTGATAATCTGGTTATTTCTATAAGCAGGGATATGGAATGCTGGGCCTGCTTCAGAAATACCCTCATTTATTTCTTTTTTAATCCATGAGGTTGCATAAGTTGAAAAGCTACCTTTTCTATAATCATATTTTTGTGCAGCTGTCATAAGTCCTAAATTCCCATATTGGATAATATCATCCAAAGAAACTGTTGAACAATATAATCCCATAAGAGAATTGTAAGTTTTTCTAGCAATACTTATAACTAATTTTAAGTTTCCTTTAATTAATTCTTGTAAAGCTTCGCTATCTCCGGCTTCAATTTGTTTAGCTAATTCAATGTTTTCTTCATTGCTAAGTGTAGAGTACTTAGAAACTTCATTAAAATAATAGTTTTTATTTGTCATAATTTTTTATTTTCCTTTTTTTCCTTTTATATGATATCACAATTTAAAATACTTTTCAAGTACTTTTTAAATTTTCTCTAAAGTTGTAGTGACGCCGACTTTAGAGAACCTATTAATTAAATAAATAATTTAGTTTATTGATACCTCCTTAGTTTTTATTGGCGCATAAAGCACCATAAGCAGTATGGATACTACTTTCTCGAACTTTATTTTTCTTAACCTTAGCCCAATTTGTTAAAAATTTAATAATATCAAAATATTTATCGTAGACGGCATAACCGCTGGCTTCATAGGCCTCTTCTTGGTCTTCCTTGGTAACACATTTATTTCTAAAACAATGTACTTGTCGAATTGTGCCATTGTTTAAAATGTCAACTGTGTAATAAGGGGAATTCTTTCGGTCCATTCGCCTAATAAACATAACATTTTCTGTGCCTCCAATAATAGGGTCGATATAAGAAGATACACAATGCTGTAAAACCCTGCCTTCCTCTCTAATATCTTTAGTACAAGTTGGGGCAATAATACAAAGACCAGTAGATGGATCTTCATATTCTAATTCTTTAACCCTTTTGACCGCTTCTTCAAAATCAGCTTCTTTTGTAGAATCCTCATAAAAATTAATCCATTTTTGAATTTGGTTATGTAGATACGTTAAATGTTGAGAAGGGTTAAAAGTGACCAAAGCTCCTTCCAACTCTCCTGAAGAGTTATAACAATATTTAATTGACTCTTTATTTAATTTATAATCGTCAGTTAAAGTGTAAATAAATCTATCTTCATTATCTGCATCTACATCATATAATGGGTTATTTATATAATTAAAATAACCTAACTCACGGACACCATTCTCCTCAGCTCTATAAACAATAAACTTTTGAGCTTTTTCAGGGAATGCAGGGTATTCTTCTTCTAAAGAAAAAGCATCTATTTCAGGATGTTTTTGTTGTAATTTTTTAAATTGCTCTCTCATTCTGTAATAGTCTCTTATAGTATATTGAGAAGCAAATTGATATTTGTCAAAAAAATTCATCTTTCCCATAAAAGATTTTGGAAGATATGGAAGTACAGAAATAATTAAATCTGCACTCCAATATTGCGATATCAATCTATGTTCTTTATACGCATTTAAATATTGTTCAAAAGTTCTAGAATCCATAGTTAATAAATCTTTATCTAATAAATATCTAAAACAATTATAATTATTTATTTCACTTTCATAATGTGACCACCTATTTACCGATTCTTCCTTAAACTTATAAGCCATTTTTTTATCAAGAATTCTAAGATTATTTAAACTTATTCCGAACATTTTCTTTAAATTCTTTTGTTTAGAATGATATAGAAAATCAAAATCTGTCTCAAAATGATCAAACTTATTTTTTTTATCGTCTAAATCATAAAAAATACAGCTCTCATTCCCTTCGAGTTCACGCAGGCCTTTATAATATAAATTGAATAATCTAGATTTGAGTAATTGCTCGAGCAATGGGTTGCTCGTGCTAATTAATATTTCTAAAGCTATTTGTCCTATATGTCCTTGATTTAAAAAATCAAAGATGGAACGAAGTGGTTTTTCTTGTTGTTCATATGAAGACACCTTTTCATCAAAAATTTTGAACTCTACATTTAAATTATCAAGAAGCCACCCAACATTACTACCCTTGAATAACTCTTTTATGGATAAATTATTTAATATTACTGTTTTTGCTTCATATTTTTTTCCAGGAGAATCATCTCTGCCTAATTTCATTTGTTTTGTGACATATTTTAATGAAGGGACTGGAAAACTCCAATTCGAGTTATTTCCATCTCCTCTATACATTTCACTATATTTTCTTTTTTTTGTTTTTATATTGAATGAGAAAAATTTAGTTCGACTCTGTTCAAAATATGTATGAATTTCTGGGATGAAGCAAATTATTTCGTCTCCATATCTAGTCCAAATTTTTTGATTTATGTATTGTCCTGGATTATCAAAATATTCTTGTAGGCCAGCCTCTTTAATAAGCCTATTTATTGTTTCTCCTTTATTTTCTTTTACTTCTATTTGTTTTGGCGTAATGGTACACCAATAATAAATATCATATAAAGTCCTTATTCCGTCTTCAAGTACTGTATTAGGGCTTCTGTCGGAAGCCTTACAATTTTTTTTGTTGTTGTTGAAGAATTTCTTAACTATTTTACGGGTATTTTCACTTAATTCTCCACCATATCCAGAATTATAATTAAATATACGTTTCCTTTCTAAATCACTAGGGTCATAAACTCCACAAAGTAAACTTTTGTTTTCTTTTAAAATTTTCTTTGTAAGAGGAATAGCCTCTCTTTCTGCATCTTCATTTGTACACACTTCAATAAAAGTTTCTTTACTTCTCTGTCCTGGAGTAAACTCTTTGCAAATGAGAGTTCTCCCATTTACGAGTTTTATTAACAAAGCAATTCTTTTATCTTTATAAATTCTTATCTGTTTTTGCGCAACTTCTGATAAATAACGCGAACATGACCAGTATAGAAAAGTTTCATTAATTAATTTTGTTTCTTCTTCTATGGCTTCTTTAAATTCCCTGACGCTAATGAATGCGTGGCTTGGAATTCTATAAAAATTAATGGTTAAATAAGTTCCATTATCTTCAATTTTAAATCCAGTTGGATTGTAGTTTTCTTCTATTATTATATCTTCTTTTGTTTGTTTTCCTTTTGAGTGGATAATACTGCTAGTAGTTAATAAATTACATTTTAATTTTGTATAGTTGATACCACTTTTTAATTTTGTTAAATTTAATATATTATTCATAATATTATTTATTCTCCTTGTTTAATATTTAATTTTTTTAAAATTTCTTTTTTTTGCTCTTCAAGTTTTTCGATCTCTTCACGACAATAAGAAATTTTTTCTTGGTTGAGGGGGCTCTCACTCAAGAGTACACTCCATTCTTTCATTAAATCATTAATTTTGAAAGTAATAGCATTTAATTTAATAACCAATTTGTTTGGTTTTTCTTCTTCAAGTTTTTTATTAATTTTTTTTCTTAAATTATCAGTTATTTTAGCATAACTGATACTTTTCCCGGGATTAACTTTTAACCAAGAAGTTACCTCTTTGGGTAATTCTGTAATTTCTTGGATAGCCACAATATAAACTATCCCCCAATACCCAGAGGAGTTTTGCACTCCTCTTAATACTTTTAACGTATCTGTAGAAGCAAAATCTACAGAATCTTTTCTCAAAAGATAAGTATAATTTTTTTGAGAATTTGAAAACTTTATAGTAATAGTTCTCATTTATTTACCTCCTTTTTATTTGTTTTCTTTTTCTTTTATCATGTCAGCAGCCCAATCCTCATCTGTGTCGACAAAGTCGCAGCAATCGACACTTCCAGGTTGGAGCTTCTCTTTCTTTTCGAGTTCTCTGTAGAGAATCTCTTCAATTTGTTCTTCTGTAAATTGATTAGCTAGAAAAAGATTTAACATGACGACATCTTTTTCGTTATGTTTTTTACATTTGGAGTACCAATACTTCCAATTGTTATCGAAAGAATGGAGACATTCGTAACATACTCCATTATAGATTTCTTCTTCCCCAAAATATTCGCCACAGCATTCACATTCTGTAGCTTCTTCTAAATCCTCACAGTCACAGCAAGGACATACGCTATATGTAGCATATGCTGGGCTGCCCCAATATTCTCCGACTTCCTCTGAAACGGATTTTAATTCGTTTTCATCAATAACTGCTCCGCAGTTTTTGCAAATTAATTTACTCATAATTATTCTTTCTTCTCCTTTTTTAATATTTATTTAATTAATTTATTTTATTCATGATATTTTGGATCTCCGGATCCACTTTATCAGTAGTAGTTATCTTTGATACGGTATTTTTAGCTACTTTTTTAATAATAGCTTTCCCTTCAGCATCCATTGGACGCAACGGAATTTCTACTCCTCCGTTAATATTTACTCTAGAAAATATAATATTGACTATTTCATATTCTAAAGTTTTTAAAACTTTTAATCCTTCAGCCTCTGTGGAAGCTTCTAAATTATCATTACCATATAAATCTTGGTAATGTTTTTTATATATAGAGTTAAAGGCTCCATCAACCCCGACAAAGCCTAATTCAACAGAACTAGGTTTTGTGAAACTGTAACTAGTTCTATTGATATCTTTCCTATCTTCTCTCTTATTCCTAAAGAATAGATAGAATGTGTCGACACTGTTATCTGTACAGATGTCTACTCTGCACGCTTCTGTGCTAAATTTGAGATAACTCTTTTTATCTCCTATATTTATTTTTTTGAAGAATGTGTCTGCGTCTTCTGGCAGGCAAGTTGGTGCCATTTTTATATAAACACCTTCTTCTTTATTAGCGTTTAATCCTTCTGCTAATAAATATTTAAATAAAAAAATATTAAATCTTTTCGTATTCATTATTTTTCCTCCTATATTTAATAAATACTATATATCCCCCTCTTATAAAAGAGGGGTAATATTTTTAACCAGTAATACTATCAAGCTCATCGAGAGGGTTATCTGTTTGAGCCTCTGTATTATTTTCATCTTGAGGAACTGCTGTTTCCTCTTGAGGATTTGCTGGTTTAACCCATTTTTTCTCCTCAAAAGCGATATCTTTTAATTTAGATAATGCCGTTTTCTTATCAGTATCGCTAATACTAGTAAAGAAAATATTATCTAGTTTTGTAATATCACTTTCAAGGTGATTGTAAATTAAATCAGCAATAGCTTCGCTAGTTTTATCTTCAGTTGTTTTTTCTGAAGTGTTATAACCTTTAACAGTGTTACCTCCAGGAATTAAGTCGAAGATAAAACGTTTTACAGCTTTACCAACTTTTTGGTAGGAAAAGATATAATCCGTAAAAATATCCATATTTCTATCAGAAATGTAGAAATAACTATTTCTATCGGGATTTTTTGTATCCTTCCCTTTAGTTAAGCTATAAAGTTGTTGATTAATACTTGTTGCTAAAGTATCAACCTCTTTTATAGCTTTTATAGCTTCGTCAGGAGTATCAAGAGCAACGTCACCGAGATAAATTTCTGAGAATTTACCTACAGGGGGGTTATTCTTAAGTCCTGTTAGTCTATTAATCTCTTTCATGGTATACCATGATAAAGCTTCTTTCGAAGCATTTATCTTGTGGACCCTATCAGAGATTTTACTGAAATCAATATTAGGATGAACTAAGGAAGCCTCTTTGATTAATGTATCGACTTCAGTGTAGTCTGGTACAGAACCATACATACCATGAATGGTTTTTCTGGTCCTATAACCTATTCTTTGTTCAGAACTAACATCCTCTACTTGGATAAAGTTAATTCTATCAAAGAATTTACCATCAAAAGTTTTGGAATTACTGGTGTTTGGATTCCATGCCAATACCCATTTGATGGTATTGTTATTATGACCAATTTCTGGTCCATCTTTATATAACCCATCTGAAATGATCGGAGCTAATGAATTTTGAAATTGGGTTGAAGCGACATTGGCCTCGTCTAAAAATACAACTAAAGGAAGGTTATATTTCAAACACTTCATTAAAATTGACGGAGTTTTGATTAACTCAGCATACTCTTTACTAATATTCGAAATGTTTTCAAGAGTTTTTAGGATTGAATTAATCTCTTCTCCTTCTTCTTTAGTAGGGTTATCATTTTGTTGAAGAATAGTTAATTTATTCTTCAATTTATTAATTAAAGGGACTAAATCTTTAGTAGGGATTGTAGCCCTTTGATTAACTGGCCCAACCTGAGCTAAAAGCTGGTTGACCGATATCATCGGATCACATGGGATTGCAACAACAGGTATATGATTTAATGCACATAAATCATTTAATACCATTTTTGTTTTACCTCCGCCTGGATTCCCATGAAGTCCGATTGCGGTGAAATTCTTATTAAAGTAATTTGTGTTAATTACTTTTTCTAAAATTTTACGACAATCTCTGCCTTCATTAGACATTGCTATGTCTAAGTCTGGTTCAAAAAACATAGAAACTTTTTCCTCATCTGTTAGATAAGGACTGTTCCATGTTTCCTCCCAGTTAATTTTAGCCTTTGGAAAAGCTATTTTTCTTTTAGAAGCGACTGCTTCTATATTAGTAAAATTACTGTCAATAGTAAATTTACTATTGATATAATTTTTTAAAGTATTGGCACTACTTAAACAGTCTGAATCTTCTAAAGAATAAGATTCAAAATCTTTTTCTACTTGTAATGCTTCGTCAATTTTTGAGGTTATAACAACTTCACTTCGAGTGAAGTTTTGTTTTTTTGATAAATCATAGTTTAAACCTTTTGGAAATAAAATTTCTTTTATTTCTTCCATGATTTTTTCATTTGAGGTGGCATGGACTACTACCTCTTTTTTATTTCTTGAGACAATACAATGCTCCAAAGATTTGTATCCATTAGGGATATCAACAACTAAAAGAGCTTTTTGTTGCTCTCCTGTAACTGTTTTTAATAAAACAGTAAAAATACTTAATTTAATTTTACTCATATTTTTCCTCCTTATTAATCTTTATTTACAGGACTGAAACTTAATTCAGTCCCATATTTTTTTGTAACTTTAGTAGTTTTATATTTAATTAGACTACTATCGGAACCGATAGCACTTTTAAAAGTACTGTCATTCCCATAAAGTGTCGGTGTTTTAAATACCTCTAACTTTTTTTTGTCTGGCGCGACAATAACTGTCGCTACTTCAGGATAACTTCTTTTGATTTCTTCAAGAAGATTCCCCGAAGAAATTACTTCAATATTATTATCGACTTTATATTGATCAAAGTCGATGATATCTTTAGTAGCAGTGATTTCTTTTGTGCTACTTTTCATATTTTGCACTGAAGTAGTGCCGTCTTTATTGATTATAGGCAATTCTGCCTCTAAGTCAATATTTTGTTTATTTTTTTTAGCATTTTTTTCAATTCTGCTTTTAATATTTTCAACAGCACCGTGAATAGCGCTGTCTAAAGCAGTTAATTTCATATAAGAAGCTAATAATACTTCTTCATTTTCTGCACTTTCTGGATTATTAGCTAACTTAATAGCGTCAGCTAATTTTAATTCTTTAATAATATTTGTTAATTCTTTTTTCATTTTTACTCTCCTATTTAATTAACATGCTCCTAAATACCCTCTAGAATCGGAGCAATTTTCTAGAGGGGTTTGTTAAGCCTTGATGAAATCATCTATAATAGTATTATAGATATCTTCTCCTAAGTTGTCAACTATCTCTTGATAAGAGTAATTTTTGACAACTCCTGGAGAGGTTGCCTCTTTTAATGCCTCGATGGCATAATTGGGCAATTTTAATCCGATGCTATAAAAGAACCAATTGCCACGGTCTGTCAAATCCGTAACAATTTGTTTGATTCTTTTATAGTCTTCTTTATAAAATTCTCCATCAGTGAGGAAGAATAAAATTTTAGTTTTATCTTCCTCATAAACAGGATCAAAGCTTAATGCTTCAAATACTCCAACAGGGGAAGTTCCCCCTCCTTGTTGGAACTGTTGCATTAAATTTAATACATTAGATTCTGCACCTTCTAAGATAAGAGGATCCTCTAATGTTTTGATTTGCCTGCTTTGGCTCGAGAAAAGATAAATTGAAGTCGGAATTCCAACATCATCCATCGCATGTGATAGGGCTGCAACAATCTCAGAAGCAGTGTTAAACTGTTTCCCAGTCATTGAGCCTGAATCATCTAATGCGAAGATGATTTGAAACTCTCTTTCCTTCAAATTTATCTCCTCTCTTTTATATATATAATGGTTTTTTTCAGTATACCATGATATCATAGTAGACTGATCAATATCACCGTTATCAAGATTGTGGATGGTGATATTACCATTATTATATAATTTTTGAAAAGCTATAGAACAATTTTCATATAGTTCTTTAGCTTCTTCAGAAAGGGAAGCAGTTTCTGTAAGAAAATAAGAATTATCTTCAACTTTACAGCCTAAAACTTCGAGTTGAAAATTATTCTTTTCTTCCTCAGAGAGCTTCTTTAGAGATTCTGAAGCGTCTTCTCTTTCTTTACCTTCTTCTCCCAAAGATTGGTTTAATTCTTTACAAGCATCCTCAACTGCCTTCTCAAAAGCTTTGAGTTGCTCTTCTGAAATTTCTCCTTGGGTTGTTTTTTTAGAATTAGAAGAGTTTTGATTGCCATCTTGAGATTCTTGCGAATCCTCTCCTTGGCTCTCTTTGTTTTCTCCTTCTCCTTCTTTCTCTTCTTTTTCTTCTTTTTGACCTTGACCTTCTTGAGATTTTTGGCCTTGGTCTTCTTTCTCTCCAGAATTAGAAGAGTTTTGATTGCCATCTTGAGATTCTTGCGAATCTTGTTGTTGGCTATCTCCCTCTCCTTCTCCTTGAGACTTTTGTTCCTCAGATAATCTCAATTTATCCTCATCCAAGAGGTCTTCAGGATTATCTGAAGATATGAATTTATTAGGATCTTCTTTGACAATTTCAATAAGATCTTTAAATACTAAGGGGGTAACCACCTCCATTACATATTTATTCCTATTGAAAGTATCAGGAATGATACAGCTATGAGAGAAGGACTCAATAGTTGCGTTACTCCATCCTAATTTTTCTTTTTTATTATAAAAAGAAATAATTTTATTATCATAAGGGTGATAAGCCCTTAGAATGAAATAATAAAGCTTTCTTTTTATATTTATATTTTTTTCTTTTTCTAAAGCCTTTTCGTAAGTGCCATTCCAGTCACTTTGCCCGAAGGCCTGTAAGAAATATAAGGCGTCTTTATACACCTTATTTGGGTAATCTCTCATTAATGCTGTTTGGATAAAAGAATCCTCAACAACATTAGAAATAAATTTCACCAATTCGAATGGTGGTTTTATTTCTCTCTCTGGAGAGATTTTAATATTAGGGCAATATTTTGTATAATTGTCCCATTCAATATTGAATGGAGCACTATACATATAGTGTCCTATTTCATGAAGGATTAATCCTCTTTTTAATAAAAAAAATGTGTTTTTTATTAAAGAGTCTTCATCAACTTCATAGTTAATGTTTAAGTAAGGGGTGATCCTTTTTATAGGATCGTCTCCTTCTGGCCCATTGTAAATAATATTCCAAACTTGTCGGGCTATCAAGTTTGGATTGAAAACAATTTCGCTTGTTTTCATATCTATGGCGGCAGGCGCTGGGACACTGCCGTCATTATGGACACCCACGGTGCTCTCCATAAACATTGAGGCGATACTGTTGACCTCGGTATTACCTTCAATGGAATAAAGTGAAATTTTTTCAAAAATTTTTTCACTTTTTTTTGTTGTTAATTTTTTTCCCATTTTCCCTCCTTATAATAAAGCAGTTTAACGTCATGCTCGGGGCGAGATTTTATCTAACGACTTTCCAGCCTTTAGACTTTAAGTCTCTTTCAGAAAAGCCATAGTTTTCTTCTATAGTTTCTCCTTTTTTGTTTTTTAAAGTAAATTTTATTGAATTAGGAATTCCCAATTCTAAATATTTACTTCCCCAAAATCTTCTTTTGATTTTGGGATGGTCTTTTTCTAAGACCTTAATAATAACTTTATTAAAAGTCATTTTTTTCCTCCTTTTTAATAAATTTTTATATATTCATTAAAGATTCTTTAATTCTTCAATGAATTGTTTATTGTTTTTCGCATCAACTGCGTTGATCCAGTAGCGGGCCAAGCTGCGATATGCAGCATTGACAGATTTTAAACTGTCATTTTTAATTAATATTACTTTAGTACTTAAAGTAATATTATTGATAATTACTTTAGCATAATTATCTCCATAAGGGAGAATTTCGATTTCTCCTCCCATATTTTTTAAATTTTTTAATAAACCTTTGAAAAGGTTTATTTTTATAATAATTTTGTTGTTTTCCATAACTTTCTCCTTCTCCTTATAATAAAGCAGTTTAGTACCATACTTAGGGCATTTATTTATTTTTATCTATAAAACAAACATAATCTGTTTGTCTATATTTATAGAACTTACGAGTCCTATAAATTTTATTAATTAATTGTAAACCATCTGGTGGATAATAAATTCCATCAAATTGTTTTTTAACTAATATTAGTGCTTCACTCTCAGTGATATCACTGTTGAACCGTACAGGTTCTTGTCTAGCTTTATCACTGAATTTATCAGTAAAGCAGGCAGTGAAGCCTATTAAATGGTCACTGCCTTTGAGGTTTCCTAAAGCCTTAATAGGGCTCTCTTGGACCCCCCAATATTCCAAGATTTTTTTATCTTGGAAAATATAATCTTTTATATTGCTGTAATCAGCATTAATATATAAAAGATTATATAATCTTTCAGCCGCTTTTTCAACGGCTTTATCTTCAATAGTTTCGCCTTTTGATTGGCTCCTACTATTGAAATAATTTTTGTATCTTAAGACTTTTTGTTTGTCTTTCGATACATTATATCCATTTTTGATGGCTTGTTCCATCGAATGAATATAATTTAGAATAAATTCATATTTATTCATACTTTCCTCCTATAATCGTGTTTTACTGGTTATCGCTTCCAGTTGAGAATCTAAAAAGAGAATAAACTCTCTATTTTAAATTCTCTTTTATTAATTTAACCATACGTTCTATGGCTATTAGAACGTATAGTTCTTTTTTCTTCATTATTGAAGAAATTTCAGAAGGGTTGAACCCTTCTAATGTTAAAGAAATTATCTTAATATAATTTCTTTTTGTTTGGGTATTACCCCAAACAAATTTATATTCTTTCTTTTTTAAAAAAGAAAGAATTGCTTCTTTCTTTTCTTCGGCTTCTGTTCTTTCTTCTGCCTCAGCTTCTTCATCACTAGCGAAGACGTCCATATCGTCTCCGCTAGTGAAGTTATTCATAACTTCAATATTATATAAATAAATTTCATTTTTCATATTTTTTCCTCCTTTTATGAAAAATACACACGTAATTAAAGAAAGGTAGGATTTTCTCTAATCACATATGCTGCCATCGCGCCCTTATTGAAGGCACCCTGTCGGTTACCGAATTCAGGGATTTTTGGGAAATTTGCTCGAACTCAGGGTTCTTAGCCGCCCTTTCCAGGTGATGGGTATTCTCCACCGGACCTTTTCCCGTGTGGGCATTCGGAATAGTAGGATTCCGAGAGCAGTCTAATGTCTTACTCGGGACAATTTATACAGTCGCTCACGCGAGGGTTTTATGACCTGTTTTCCTTCAGTTCATGTATTCTAGAATAAAGCTTTTAAAGCTTTATTCATTTCTTCTTCTGAAGCACCTGCTTCAAATAAAGAAGAAAGAATTTTTTCAAATTCTTCATCATTTAATAAAGTTGATAAAGAATATTCTTTAATTTTCTTCATTTATTTTCCTCCTATAATCGTGTTTTACTGGTTATCGCTTCCAGTTGAGAATCTAAAAAGAGAATAAACTCTCTATTTTAAATTCTCTTTTATTAATTTAACCATACGTTCTATGGCTATTAGAACGTATAGTTCTTTTTTCTTCATTATTGAAGAAATTTCAGAAGGGTTGAACCCTTCTAATGTTAAAGAAATTATCTTAATATAATTTCTTTTTGTTTGGGTATTACCCCAAACAAATTTATATTCTTTCTTTTTTAAAAAAGAAAGAATTGCTTCTTTCTTTTCTTCGGCTTCTGTTCTTTCTTCTGCCTCAGCTTCTTCATCACTAGCGAAGACGTCCATATCGTCTCCGCTAGTGAAGTTATTCATAACTTCAATATTATATAAATAAATTTCATTTTTCATATTTTTTCCTCCTTTTATGAAAAATACACACGTAATTAAAGAAAGGTAGGATTTTCTCTAATCACATATGCTGCCATCGCGCCCTTATTGAAGGCACCCTGTCGGTTACCGAATTCAGGGATTTTTGGGAAATTTGCTCGAACTCAGGGTTCTTAGCCGCCCTTTCCAGGTGATGGGTATTCTCCACCGGACCTTTTCCCGTGTGGGCATTCGGAATAGTAGGATTCCGAGAGCAGTCTAATGTCTTACTCGGGACAATTTATACAGTCGCTCACGCGAGGGTTTTATGACCTGTTTTCCTTCAGTTCATGTATTCTAGAATAAAGCTTTTAAAGCTTTATTCATTTCTTCTTCTGAAGCACCTGCTTCAAATAAAGAAGAAAGAATTTTTTCAAATTCTTCATCATTTAATAAAGTTGATAAAGAATATTCTTTAATTTTCTTCATTTATTTTCCTCCTATAATCGTGTTTTACTGGTTATCGCTTCCATGATTTTTACTTCTTTACTGAAGTCAAGAACCTTTTTGGTGGCGCGTTTTGACGCGTATTTGCCCATAAAGGGAGACCTCTGACTGAGGTCTTTTTTGGAAGTTGAAAACTTATCATACAGTTTCCTCCTATAAGCGTGTTCTACGGTTATCGCTTCCGCCTGCCTTGGGGTAATAGCTTCCTTTCAGGACTTACGGGAACTTCGCCTTCTACGCTACGTAGTTGCATATTACTATGCTTTAGATTCAAACAGATGAATCTATATATTTCCCCTTGACATCTTTCCGGTGCGGCGTAACACTTGTGGAAGTAGCTTCAGGAGCTCGGCATTTCTTTTTCCATGTTGCCTTCACTAAGGGTGCAGTTTTTATTGTCTTACCCAGGACAATTTAAATACGGTCACTTTGAATGAGGGTTTGAAGTGTTTTCCTTCACTAGGATCTACATGGGTCTTTCCTCCTTATTTATACGTGTTTTTTACGAGGTCTCGCTTCCTCAATACTGTCGCTCACGCGAGGGTTTTATGACCTGTTTTCCTTCAGTTCATATTTTCAGCAATAATTATAATAAATTAATTGAGATATTTATCTTTTAATTTCTTATAATTCTCAAGGTCTTTTCCCTTGATACCGTTCCATTGAATGGATTCTACTCCTTCAATGAAATAGTTTTTATCTTTGCTGTCTATTGGAAGTGGACAGTGAAAAGAAAATTGAATCTTTTCTCCTCCTTCATTCCATTCAAAATAAAAGATATGTGAAGCATAGCCATTTTGGTCTGGCCTTCTCTCCTTCTTATATTTTATTTTTGAATGCTTGGAGCTCTTTAAAAGCTCCAAGGCTTTTTTATAGAGGGATTCTTTTTCTCTATAAAGAACTCCTCTATATTTTTTGTTTTGGCAGCAATGAGCTGCAAAGTTTTTTTCCGCAGCTTTTAAAATATAGATTTTTATTAATCTATCTTTTTTCATCATTACCTCCTTAACCATGTACCCACCCATGGACGGTTGTTTTTACTTCTTTCACTGAAGGAAATATTAGCGTTACCCAGCGCAGCCACGAGGAGGCTATCTCATTGCGCCATATTTTTAATAATTATTTCATTATAAAAAAATCTTATCTATTTTTGTTATATAAGGTTTAGGTTATGGTCCTTAATACTGCACGGACCATAACCGCCTCATATCCATTTCTAGATAAGATTTTTAATAATGAAGGTGGTGTTTTTTACGAGGTTTGATTCGCCTACTCGCCTTTAAAATACACTAGGACTATTTCTAGTCTCTCCTAGCTTCGTTTGCTCTCAAAGAGCCTTGTAGCTATCAACTTCACCTTACGGCTATCAAATTAACTACGTACCACAATCGCCTTCCAGCACCTAACGGTACGATTTTGTCGAGGCGTCGCGCGTTACTATGAAACGCGATTTTTCTTCTCGCCGGGTGCTACCCAGTCTCTTTTTTACCACTCTTTTATTTCACTTTATGGTAAAGATCACAGTCTCTCGGACTGTATATACACCTCTAGAATATATTCTGAGGAATATAATAGGAGAAAATAGGATATTTTGCGATGATGCAAGGAAGTAATATCCTATTTCCCCTATTTTTCTAAAGGTTTAGCTTGTCAATTCAAGCCAGACATGATTTTCCATGCCTACCAAGAGCTTTTCGACGTCTCTCGGGCCAGTTTTTCGCTGTTGAGCCTTATAACTTGACTCGAAAATGGTTGTTATTACCATTTTCCAGCGCTTTCATCATTGTTGAGTCCTTACAACTTCACTCGGAGTCGGTCGTTGTCACCTTCTCCCAATGATTTTTTGTTCACTGGAGGGAAAATTCCCTTTTATAAAGTTTTTCTATATAAAAAAATATAAAAAAACCTTATAAAAAAGATTTTTCCGGCGAAAAAATAACAAATATATTGCTATTTTTCAGTAAATATACCCTAATGAGTATATTTTTCCTCATTAAAAGTCTAATTTACATTTTTTAAACTAAAAAACAAATTAAATTTTTATATACTTGGTTACCTTCTCCACTGCATTTCCCTTTCCCCCTCCTTGTCCCTCCCCCCCCCCTCCCCCCTGCATCTCCCTCCTGCATCTCCCTCCCTGCAAATAAATACCCCTCTCTCCTCCAACTCCAAATATTTACTTTTCCACCTTTTTACCCCTCTAGGTATCCCCCCCCCATACGAAAAAAGCTCCCTTCTTGGGGGAGCCTTTTTAAAAAATACTAGATAATATTAATAACAATTTTTAAGGAGGAGCTTTTTTAGGAAAAGTCCTAGAAACTAAGACTATTATGGAGAGTCTTTAACCGAGGCTTTCAGTTGATCCTCAGAACTATGGCTTTTTTGGATAAACATCTTAACCCGCTTTCCTAGACAAAGCGTAACCCATGCTTTCGCATTACACACATTCTCACTAAGGTATGTGGTCTTACTCCTCCGCTTATGGAGTCCTTAGTTATTCTCTAGACGCCTTTTTCTTATGTGGTATAATATAACGATTTTTAAATGGTTGTAACATACAAGCATTGCTGAAAGCGTCTTTTTATTACAAGGCACAATTTTTCATTCTGTATCATCTATTTGAAAAAAGATTGCTGTACGTGCCTACTTATATAATCTTATAAACCTTCCGCTAGCACGAGTAACAGTAATAACGTGTCCTATGTGAATGGCAATAACGGCAATCTCAATAACAATAACTACAACAACAATTTAAGGTTTATATGATTATATCTTATTAGAGATGATTCTAATTTATCTAATCTTATTAGAATCTTTGTGGGGCTCTCTTGTCCCTTATACAATAGGTAATCACTCACTATATCTATATTTTGAGCACTGTCTTTAACCACTTGGTTAATGAATTCTCGCCCCCTCTTCGATTTTATTTTCCTCACCCCGATATAGGTCATATGTGATTACCCGGATGATAGCGAGATCTTATAGCCACAAAGAGGCAGACTATAAGATTTATTATGTTTGACTAGGCGAATGTTTTTTTTGGGTTTTGGAGATCTTCTTGTACTACATCGAGTCTTCCTCCCTGTGCGCCTTGCTTATATCTTCGATGAATTGTGGATAATCATCGACAAGACTTGGGATTGGTATGATTTGTTGAATATTATACTGCGCAAATCATTTCAAATCTAGTAGACAAGATATTCTTCTTGTTTTTTTCTTTCTTACTTTATTTTATTAAGGTTGTAATATTTTTCTTCCTATTTGCAGAAATCGCCTAAATGTATATTTATTTTATGTAAACTATAATATTCTAGGCACATTTTAACAATTCCCTTATCTGTATGTCTATATGTCTGTATATAAATTGCTGGGTGTGCCTATATTATAGTTTTTTTTATTTTGTTTTTATTTTGCCTATTAAGCAGGGGTAGGTCACCACTTGATTATTTTGAATTTGAACCAAGACAAATTGAACTATATCTAGGAGCATCAATGACAGAGAGCATTAAGTCAATTGGTCCGAGTTCCTTGTCTTCGCATAAAGCTTTGAAGACTGAAGGAGATTGACCTGAGACGAATCTGACGTCTTTATCATCTTTTGATGCATGATAGAGTGTATCACGTGAGGCAACATTCCAATAAACAAGTGTTGGCATTTTGTAACCGGCTGCTTCATAACGGCTTCTCATCTCTGAAGTAAATGAGGTATTTTGACTTCTAGAACCGAATTGATTAATCTCCATATCACTAACAATAATGATTGAAGAAGGTAATTCATCTTGTTTAAGACCTCTTTTTACCGCCGAGCGAAGAATTAAGTCAAACGCCGCTTCAAGATCTGTATCATATCCAACGCGACTGGTAACCAAATCAATCTTTTCACTTAATGTGAGTTTAGGTGAAATCTTGATGAGTTTTGGGACATCGGTGAATGTGATAAAGCTATTTTTGGCGATGCCTTTACTTCTTTCAGCAAAATAGATTGCAAGTCCAATTGAAGTTGACAATGGTCTATAATCTGGGCTTTCCATTGATTCTGAAACATCTGCCATTACAAGGAAGTTCTTTGTTTTATCTGTGACATAATCAGGGAGATTCTTCCAAGCTAACTCGAGAGTTTTGGCTTCTTTTTCTTCTTCGTTGCCGTCGTTCACATTGGTTAAGAATGAACGGACAATATCATATGGATAAAGTGTTGAAGCATTGATCTTTTCTTCTCCATTTGCTACAGCTTCAAGATATGCGTCGTATCTTGCTGAATCATTTCTCGCGAATGCACTTCTATACTTAATTGAAGCTTTGGATGGGACTGTTGAATAATCAATATCACTCCAAGCTTTTGCTGACATATCAACTTCGACAACTTTGAGCGCTTTACGAAGAACTGAAAGTGTCTTACGATATACTGCTGGCGTAAATCCAAGTGCTTTAATGAAGAAATGAGCTTGCGCTTTGGTAACAGGTGAAGAAGCGTTTTCTGAAGGGAGCCACTTCGCAAGAAGAGAAAGCGTTGGTGCTGTTCTTGTTAATTTGGCTGCGTGAACTGCTTTAATATCTTCACAGAGTTGATCATCAATGAGTTGAACCATTTCTTTTTCAACTGGTGTACCAATAAGGACAAATAAATCATCCCAACGACCATATTCTGGAATTGCTTTAAGATTTGCGATTACATCTGCTGGGTGGGCGAGGGCGAGGTGTTTTAAGATAATACGGAAAGTACTTCTTTCACCTAAGCCTCCTCGAATATCACGAGCATAAAATAACATCTTTAAAGCGCGAAGTGGATCGAAAGCATAAGCTTTGATGAATAAATCGATAATTTCTTTTTCTTCGTCGCGATCACGAAGTCCGCCAATTACTCCAAATAAATCTAATAAAGGAGATAAAGTTGTGGCAAGAGCTTCTGCTCCATTTTCGGTTGTTGCGTGATTCATTTCATCTTCAATAGCCTCAATGAGAGGACTTGTTCTTGTTTCTGTTGTGTTTACATTTGTTTGTATATTACTCATATTTCTCTTTTCTCCTTTTAATAGTATCTATGTGATAATTTAATTTGTCTTGTTTTTTGTTTTATTTTGTTTTACTATAGGAAGTTACATCCGATTTTGTTTCTGTGTTTTCGTTTCTGTTTGTCTTTCTTAACTTCCTTATGTTATTATTATACTACATTCAGAGACAAATATTAAGTACTTTTTAAAAATTTTTTTATTTTTTTTAAATTTTTTAAATTTCCCTGGAGGTAACACTGTTTTTGAAGCTTTTTATTTGTCTCTTATGTTGTATACTTATATAATACTACATTTGGAAAGAGAAATAAAGTAAAATTTAAAATTTTTTTTATTTTTTTTAATTTTTTGTAAAATTTTTCTCTTTTCTTAATGCGGTGTGAGAAAGTGAGTCGTCTGGTGTGGCGGACGCTCCGCCTAGAGCTGCTTTTTCGGCTTCGGCTAACTCCTCGTCAATCTTGTCAAACTCTTCATTGACGTCCCCCCATTGAACCTCTGTGGCGTCAGTTTTTCGATACATCTCGATAATTTCATTACGTAAATCTGCATCAATCGCCATAGCATGATTAATTTCATCTGGAAGGACAAAACGTCCAGTAGAATCAATATTGTCATGCAAATAAGTATTAATTTCTACGGGTTGTTCATGTGGTAAATAGACTGGAGCGCATTTTGTGACTGAACGGAAAATTGAAGCAATTTGAATAGGCGAATATGCAACAGAATATATTGGGAACTCTTTATCGCGCATTTCGCCAATTACTGTAACCAAATACATAAGCCAATAGATTGAATTGTACCCTTTTAAGATTTCTTTGGTTGTATCGTCTGTGGTGACGTTGTTTTCTTTATCATTTTCTTCGATTTTCTTGTCTGTCCATTGTCTATAATGGTCAATATGCTTATAATAAAGTAATCTTGATGAACACTCTTTTGCTTCTTCAAAAGTTGAACAAATCGTGCGAGGTTTAGTAATAAAATCTCCTGTGTCTGGATTTTGTTCTGGGGCTTGGTCGAATACCCAATACATTTTAACTGGGTGAGCAAGCTCTCTTTTGATCTTGCGGAGCGCTATTTTTTCTTTTATTCTTTCAAACATTGGTTTTTTCCTCCTAAATTTTATTTAATTTTATCGATTACCTCTGCCAACCCTTCTGGTGTGAGGGGGGCGAGTGTTAAATATGGATTAGTTTCTGAGCCCGCTGGAGCTTCTTCTTGGAGCCAAGCAATTCCATAGCATGGAGTCGGTTGATTTGAGCCCACAACACGCATATTTAGCGCGTAACGGGTATGTAAGAAATTAGTCATCTTCTCCTGCTGAGATACTGAGAATTTATTTGCTCCTGCTAAATAGAAAATATTTTTCTTATCATAGCGAATCCAACCACTTGGGTGGAAATTACGACGATAAAATACAATAAATGAGAGTAATAATTTCTTAATTGGCGCGGTAATTTCCGGATCAGCCTGCGTTAATTCAATAAATTTTTGAAAATCTTGGGCTGTAACCATAATATTTGGGGATTCAGAAGGAGAAAGAGACTTATTTTGAGTGATTGAAGCAAAATCTGGAGTCGAAGAAGG
>CAVDWX010000094.1:32996-36904 GCA_963612735.1 Gemmiger formicilis
GGACTGGAGCGTCAATTAATGTGTTTTGAAACACACCCTTTGAGAAATTATTATAGAGAGTTGTGGCTATTTTCTTAGCTGAAGTAGAAGAAAAATCATATTTTGTAGTTAAAAAAGCAATTAAATCTGTTTTTATCTTCTCTGGTGATTCTCCAGCTTCCTCTCCTGTGAGATAAACACTGAATACAGCTTGTGCTTCTTCAGATTTTATGTTTAAAAACTCTTTCGTGAGTTGATTTATTGGTGTTTTATCCTTCATAATCTGTGGTCTCCTTCTCTTCTTCTTCTTCTTCTTCTTCTGGATTTTCTTTAGATTCTAGGGCGTTTTTTTGATACCTCATAGCCTCTAAAAGTAGATTTTCATCTGGTATCTCATCTTCTTCACTAGATAAAATGTCGATGATGCTGTCAATTTCTTCTTCTGAATTAGGTGTTAAATCTTTTAATGAATAGGTACCACCTAAATATTCATATGTACCATTTTCATCTCTAATAGGACAATAAGAATGTCCTATAGGAATTAAACGAATTATTCTATCTCCTAATATTGTCCAAGCAAATCCCCAATTAAAATTAGCATAATTTAAAGATAGTTTGTAACAATAGAAGAGGAATTCTTCATCTGATATATTAGAATTATCTAATTGATGACGAATCGTTATAACAAAATCATCGTAAACAATTTTGTGTTGTTCTTCATAATCTTCAAGAGTACCCGTTGTAGCAAATACATCCATAAGACGGCCCATGTAAATCATTTGGGAGCGTCCAATGTATTGCTGATAAAGCTTTTTGACAAGTTTGTGTTTGCCTGCGTCATAGGAGTCTTCATATTTTTCTTTAAAAGTTGGAAGAATTGAGACGTTTTTCTTTTTGTCGCCGTTATTATCACGAGCGAACTTAAGATCGAAGTCGACATCTTCAAGTGTTCTACAGAGCCTATTCATAGTACAATCTGAAGTAATTAATGGAGAATACTTTTGATATTTTCTAATTAAATCTTTTTCTTCTTCGGTTTTATCCTCTTTTTTGAAAAGTTTCTTGAATTTGATACCAAACATATCTCGACTGATTTGATTATATGAGGCTTCAAATTGTTTATACTTTTGATTAAGTTGTGGATATAAATAACGGAAGAAATAAGGCTTCTTTGAGACAATAAGAGCATTTGCTTTCATTTTACGCATAATTTCCTCTTGTGAATCT
Source organism: Gemmiger formicilis (assembly GCA_963612735.1). Classification (GTDB taxonomy): domain Bacteria; phylum Bacillota_I; class Bacilli_A; order RFN20; family CAG-826; genus CAVDWX01. Next base: position 34,203 of record CAVDWX010000094.1, read on the forward strand.
GTTGGAAGTATTCTCTCTGGTGTTTTCCACTCTTTTGGGAGAGAAGGTTTATCTGCACCTTTAATACGGTCAATTTCTTGTCCAACAATTTCACGAAGAAGTTTAATTCTAAGCATAATTTCATCATGTTGTGCCTGTTGCTCTGGTTTTTCAAAGAGAGCTGCCATTGCATAAAGAATTGTGGCTGTGTTGGAGAATCCTCCAACTCCTGAGCCAAATCCTTTCATAATGGTCTTTGTAATGTTAGGAATGGTCATTTTATCTGGATGAGCCAAACCTTTCTCATAAGTAATAATATTGTGGTCTTTATGAGAACCAGCAATAAAATATTTATTATCTGTGGTGAGACAAATATCACCGTCATAGTCTGAATCTTCGTGGCGGTAGCACGAGGTGTCATAAGTATTATATATAATTCCTGAATATAAATACTTTAACCATTTATCAGCTTCTTCGTTACCCACTACTACATTCATTGGATTGTGCTCATGTAAATCAATCATAGGGGATCTACAAGCATCAACAATATATTTCCCATTGTCAGGAGGATTTTTTAAGAATCTATCTTTCCAGAACATGCTATAAATCTCATTCTTCCCAAGAACTCCTGTAGTAGGGAGCCCCAAGGCAGCTTGACATTGGGCAACTGGATCTGCAATCATGAATTGATAATTACCACGAATCCATATTTTACCAATTTTAGCGTGATTTATAGTTTGAGCAATATTTTTATATATTTTTTGCTGGACATAAGTGTCATTTAGGAAGTTACAATCTTTGACAATCGCTTTTGTATAGGTAGTTTGTGCTGTGCCATACATTGTATTAAATCCTATTTTGTCTGTCTTATTTCCAAACAAGAATATAAGAGTAGATAATAAATCTCCACGACATATTTGGTTTATCCAGTCTACTGTAGGTTGAACTAAATCTTTAATATCTTCTTTGCTTAAAGTTAACGCTTGAATATATTGATAGTTGCTAAGTACATATTCTGGATCATTCTGTTTGTTATATCGAGCTACACCCCAATGGATATTTCCTTTTTCAGCATAACTACAATATTCTTCCCAAGAATCATAATATTTACTAGTTTTGAATTGTGACTCCGATAATAAAATGTCAATTTTATTCACTTCATATTCGTGCCCCCGCTTGTCTTTTATGGCAGAAATGCCATGTTCACGAGCATATTCACGAAAATCGAAAGTCGCGAGGTTGCCTTTAATGAAACAAGAACGAGCGACGAATGAACAAGGTGTATAATTAAGTCCCATATCCTGTCCCCAAAGGGTGGCAAATTCAGGATCAATTAACCCTTGACCATCAGCACAATTAAGTTCGAGGTCCATGTGACATTCTTCTATGTAGCCTCTCCCCTGGTCATTGTGTTTAATGAAATCTACTGGCTCATCTTTGAGAGTGTGGTAGAAGTCTTTAATAACACATACCCTTGGCGTCCTAACCCAGAGGATAGAAGAGAAGGCAAGTGCGAAGTAAGCACTATATTTAGCGAGGACGAATTGAGAAGTTTTCTCGTCAAGCCCACAATTAATTGTTTTGACTAATTTGTCATGATATTCTTCATTTACGAATGTTGCTGTATTGCGTCGGATTTGACCTGCACCGCTACAGAGGTAAATGTAATGAATTCCATTAACATAGAATCCTTTTGTTCTAAATTTGTGAAAATCTGATTTTTTACTAGTCTCATCGATTACTACGTTGATAATATCTTTTACGAAGAGAACGTGACTAATACGTTGTTCCAAGATGCTGGCTTCTTTATATTGTCCTTTCTTTTTGTAAATGTGAACATTGTTCCTGAGTTTTGCAACATAGGAGAATGTTGAATGATGGTCACGATAATCACCGTGTAAATATCTAAGCTGTTGGAAAATCAAGTTATCCCCGATAGAAACTACATTCTCTTGCTTGATTCCATCTGAGATTGTATAATTCTGTATGTTACAATCATTCTCAACAATTAGGGAGGCTGGTAATTTAAATATTTGGTATAAGTTTTGTACAACTGACATTAATTTTCATTCCTCCTTTGTTTTTTGATTTCATTTGTTTTTTATTTTAAATTTGCTTTTTGTCTTTAAATGAGTTGTATTAGATTTCTGAATCATCTAGAGGAATGACTTTGGTTGAGTTGTATACATCATCTGATGCAGTTGTTTCATATAGGTCGGCGTTGCAACAGATAAAGTCTAAAGTATTTATGAGCTCTTCTACTGTGTTTACATAGTAGGGTGTGGAATTTGTACTAACTGGTGGTCTTGATCGGAATGCTACCACAATATATTCTGTATTTTCTTTTGGTAAATCATTTTCACGAATTGTGTATTTATTGCAATGCTGGTCATATAATGACACATTAATTTTTTTGTTTTTGAATTTGTCCTTGAAGGAATCTGCTAGGCTTAGAAAATATTCCTTGGTATTTAGATTTTCTTCTGGGACTTTCATTGGGTTTGAATCCATAGTAAGTTTCTCCTTCGCTATTAAGCTGAAATAATATTTTAATTACCGAGGAATACTCGGCGCTTCCTTAGAGATTTCTTTTATCTCTGTATAGTATTATTATACTACATTTTGAAGTAAGTTTAAAGTATTTTTGATATTTTTTTCAATATTTTTTTTCTTTTCTTTCTAGAGTCTTTCTTTTTACTAGTTATTATTTATACTAGTATTAT